>JBPYDU010000018.1:0-6662 GCA_051985995.1 Candidatus Nitrosopolaris sp. | reverse complement strand
GTATTTGAAACACCAACATCGACAACAGTTCTACAAGGAGTTCTGCGATAAGGTCGTGTCACTTGACCCAGCAATTAGATTTGCAGGAATCGTCGATACGGACGGGAAATTGTTGGGAATTTCGGAGCGTCAGGGGTTGACTCCCTTGTTAACTCCAGAGCAGAGAGCACAGTACGCAATTACTGCCGCTACGAGGCAGTTCACTCGACTCAGATGGGAATATCATTTGGGTAAAATCCATTACGCAAGCTCACATTATGCGAAACTTATCCGAGCGACGATTCCGATTACCGACACAGAAAGCCAACTATGGTACGTTCTACTTTTGACGCTCGACGTCGAAACAGATAACTTTCATGATATAATAACGAAGAGCGTAATCCCTCTGGTATCGCAAAACACAATTCAGCTCATAAGGAAGTAGCGGTTTAGTGGTGTAGATTTAGCAAGCTATGCTAACCTATTCGTGGAGAATTTAAAATAGATTAAGACCGAATAGGGAAACGACGAGCGAAAAGACATTACGTCGAACTAGAAGACAGGTCATTCATTGATTAAAACCCAGCAACAATTCGAGGTATTTCCTGCCAGGGAATTTGAATTGGAATATCTCTATATGAAAACGTTACCGTGTTATTCGTCCCAAAGTCATTCGGGAGGTCAAACCGTACATTTTGCAACAATCACAATTAAACTCAAGAAGGCCCATTTATCTGCCCATAGTAAGTATTAATTTTTAAAACTTTTGAAAAAAAAATACAAAATAAAGACGTACTGTACTTCCCGGGATGTATTGCACCACCTTCGGGGTAATATAGTAATGTAGTATTTCCAATTTTCGATACTTTCAGTATCTGCGATTGGTGCTTATTGTTTTGCTGACATTCCCCCATCAACGGTTAAAACGGTTCCGGTTATCCACTTGGCGTCATCAGAACACAGATATACGACTGCACCAGAAATATCCTCTGGATCTCCAATACTCCGTAACGGAAAGGATGACTCGAGCGTTTTTTTGGCTTGCTTGTCTTGTAGGTACGGTTCTATCATAGGGCTGCGAATAGTAGACGGGGCAACGCAATTGCATCTTATTCCATATTCTCCGTACTCCACAGCAATAGTTCTTGTAAACATAATTACTCCTGCCTTTGTTACCCCATAAACTGAGAAGGGAACGTTCAATATCGATCTTATGCCCTGTAACGAAGAGATGTTGACTATGCTCCCGCGTTTCTTCTCCATCATAATAGGAAGAACGGCTTTTGTAGTTCTGAATGTTCCTATAAGATTTGTGTTAATTAATGACATCCATTGCTCATCTGTCATTTTGTGAAAAGGGGTTGGGTCATTTAGGACTCCAGCGTTGTTTACCAATATATCAACAGTATCAAACGCCGAAACTGTCTCCTCTATGACGTTGATAACATCTGCTTCCTTCGTGATATCAGCCTTAACAGCTAAAAGGTTCTTCTTCCCATTGAGTTCAGATATTACTTTTGTCAGCCTTGAGCGATCTCTGCCAATCAACACGACCTTACTGCCCTCTATGAATAGTCTTTTAGTCGTGGCCTTTCCAACGCCGGTCCCTGCCCCGCTTACTATCGCTACTTTGCCTTTCAGACTCATTAGTTGTTAGACCGAGGGTGCTCTTTTTAAGTGCTTTTCAGATGAACCCCAAATTAGTCAAAAGATTGAACCAAAGCGCAGATCAATTGTTTTCGTATCTTTCCTGATTTGCGTTTTGAGACAGTCAAGTGGGTCGCTTCCGCAACAATGTGTAAAAATACTTTAAGCTGCAGATCATAGTCATTCCGGTATTGGATAATAGAAAGTTGGTGTTAGATACTAGCGTAATAATTGACGGTGAGGTTACCAAAATGATAGAAACAGGAGATATTCCGGGCGCCAGTCAGATTATTATCCCTTTGGCAGCGTTAGACGAGTTACAATCCCAGGCGTCCAGCAACAAAGAGCATGGTTTCGTAGGGTTAAGAGAGATCAAAAAGATAAGAGAGCAATGTTCGAAAAGGAAAATAGAACTTCTGTTCGTCGGCGCTAGACCTACCCTAGAAGACATTCGTTTGGCAAGACATGGACGAATCGATGCTTTGATTAAAGATGTGGCGATACGGGAAGGGGCGACACTTGTTACTGCTGATTACGTCCAGGCGCTAGTCGCAGAAGCCCAGGGTGTCCAATCCATCCATCTATCGACTCCCACAAAAACTAGCAATCTCGAGTTTGAAAAATTTTTTGATGAAAATACGATGAGTGTCCACTTGAAGGAAGGAGTGTTTCCTATGGGGAAAAGAGGCAAACCTGGGAATTCCCAACTTGTAAAGTTAGACGAAGGACGATGTTCTTATGCCCAACTCACACACATGATAGAGGAGATATCCGAAGCCTCGAGAGTAGAGGGAGCGGGCTCAGTAGAAATCAGCCTGGGTGGTGCAACTGTAATTCAGTATGGCAGGTTTCGAGTAGCGATAACGAGGCCGCCTTTCTCCGACGGACTTGAAATAACAATTGTTACGCCTATCGTTAAGCTTGCTCTAGCTGATTATAAAGTTAATCAGAAATTGATGGATCGAATATCTGGAAAAGCAGAGGGAATACTCATTTCTGGTCCACCTGGTTCTGGAAAGAGCACTCTTGCTAGCAGCGTCGCCACGTTCTTTTTAGAAAATGGTAAGATAGTAAAGACTTTCGAATCACCGCGAGACTTGCAAGTTCCGGCAGAGGTTACACAGTATGGTCCTCTGGAGGGGAGCTTTGACAAAGCAGTTGATATCTTGTTGCTCGTGCGTCCTGATTATACGATATTTGACGAAGTAAGACGCGCACCTGACTTTGAAGTATTTTCCGATATGAGGCTTGCCGGGGTAGGGATGGTAGGGGTCGTACACGCAAGCAGCCCACTCGATGCAATTCAAAGGTTCATCGGTAAGGTAGAGTTAGGAATGATTCCACACATTATAGATACGATCATTTTCGTCAAGAGCGGCAGTATCCAAAAAGTATATGACGTATCCCTTACGGTAAGGGTCCCTACAGGTATGCAAGAGGCAGACCTAGCAAGACCGCTCGTCGAAGTGCGAGATTTCAACACAGGAGAGATTCAATATGAAATCTATACATTTGGAGAAGAAAATGTCGTGGTCCCCACAGGGGACTTGAATAAAAGTATCAAGCCCAACGAGACTATACGGAAGCTTGCCGAATCCAAAATTCGAGATGTTGTAAGAAGATTTGATTCCGGAGCTGAAATAAATATTCTGTCTGAAAACAGAGTACTCATCAAAGTTAACAAAGAAGTGGTTCCGCTGATTATTGGAAGAGGTGGATCTACAGTAAATGAGCTCGAAAATATGTTAGGTATAAAAATCGATGTCGAACCGAAGACTCCAGCGCTTGGCAATGAAATTAATTTTAACATTAGTGAAACCGGATCGTCGGTAACGATCTTAATTGGTCAGGATGAAATTGGAAAGAATGTTAATATCTACATAAATGATGAATTCATATTTACCAGCCAGGTTGGGAAGAAATCCCGGATAAAAATTGACAAACGGTCCGAGAACGGTAGAAGAATGATAAATGCTATATTAGCCAACCATAAAATCAGGATTTTTGATAGCAGGACCTGATCTTGACGCTTGGCAAGTTCAGATATGAAGTAGGAGTAACAGGTTTGATATCTGGTGCTAAACAGGGCATTATAGCCTATATATTAGGAGTATTTCGAAAGAGTGAACTATTTGTTCAATCGTTGATAAGTAATTAGCGTATTGCGCTCTAGACTCAGTATATGAGATTGTGTATAGCTTATTACTCTATTATCAAAATATCCAAAGTTTGGAAGTGAAGCTGCAACGAAGGATCAGAACTAATAAAAGTGTAAATTAATTTTTATGCAGGACTACATCCAACTACGGTTAGGTTAGATTGCATTGCAATTCTAGAATTGTTCTCAGAGTAATGTAATGTCGTCTGCCAGTTCTCAGGGTATTGAAATTTTATTCATAAGGTTGCATCTTGATAGCTCACGAAGTTGTCTGTATTCTGATAATGGCCTGTTGAGGTATTAGCGTTGACCACAGATAATATGTTTGATGGAAAGAACAGAAAAGTCGATAACATGATTAGTATGAAAAAATTGCTAAGGAGGATACTATTCGCCTGGGTTGTGGTCCCCCAAGATAGGTATTTTAATTTATAGTATTGAGTCTAAAGTGAGTGGCCGGATTTAAAGACGAGGCTGATATAAAAGAACGAAACCATCTAGATCTGTTTTTGTCTCTAATTTTCATTTTTCCTTTGGTTTTTGCGTCCTGCTTCAATTCATTCTAATTTGAATCTTCAGAAGCCCTAGTCACAAGCGCATGACCGCTCTTGATATGATTATGATACTGAAGTCTTGTTAGCTCAGCAATTCTCGAATCTGTAAAATACTTGAGATTATATCTAGCTAAAATTACACTGCAATCACGACAATATATTTCTTTGAAGGGCAACTGATTCCTAGCTGAAATTGGAATGCCTATTTTTAAGCCTTTAAATTTTTTATCTCTTCTTTGACTGTCATTATTCCTCGGAAGTTTTTGAGATGGGTTTCTGATATATTTTATTATTCGCGAACCGCACTTTTGATACCTTATAATACGTTATTTCACCTCTCCTTTCTATAACGGCTACAACCGCATTCTTGCCCATTTTTAATATTTGGTCAAGAGCTTCTGAAAAGTCGGTTGCTTTGACCTGGATACCCTCGTTAATTCCAAAGACAACGTATTTTGCTGCCTTTTTGTCAAACTCTCCCCTTTCATATAACCTGAAGTCTACTCCAAACCCAAAACCTTCTTTTGCTACGTAACCTCTGCTTCGAAGGTCACGAAAAATTAGAAATTTTGTCAATATGTCCTTGTCACTTCGCAGTGTGATGTTTAGTAATGATTCAAAATCAACTTGTTTAACCTTCTTTGTTTTCAACGCTAGACGCTTCGTGTGAAGGAGGTACAATGCCTCGTACGGCTGCAGAATATATTCTGAATCTTGCTTTTCTCCGAATCCTTTATTTCGTAGTTGATCCTGAAACCCAATATTTTTTACGAGAATTTTCAATTTTCTTTCGATTAAGACGGCTTCGACAAGATAAGGGAACTCAATATCAAGCGCGCAATCAGGGGAAGACATAACGAATAAATCACAGCAGGGTGCCAAATTTAAGCATTAAATCTGAGCATCAGAATGAAAGGAGTTAATTACCGTGTTCCTAGAGGTATGCCTTATGTAAGGCGAGAATATATTGCAGGTAAGCCGCAGCTTAAGATTGCTAGGTTTTCATCTGGTCGACCCAGAATCGATTATGATTACAAACTTGAATTGATCGTCACCGAGAATATTCAGATAAGACATAATTCATTAGAAGCCGCGAGGCTTGCCGCCAACAAAACCATGGCTACAGCAGGGGAAGCCAGTTTTTTTTCGGCGGTTAGGGTCTATCCACATGCGATTCTTCGCGAAAATAAAATGATTGCAACAGCCGGGGCTGATAGATTGCAAGAAGGCATGCGAAGAGCTTTTGGGAAATCAACTGGATTGGCCGCAAGGGTACATCCCGGGCAGGTAATTTTTGAAGCATACGTAAGCGCACAAAATCTAAATCTTGCCAAAGATGCGTTTAAGGTGGCGTCTAGTAAGATTGGCTGTCCTGCTATTACTAAAATCACCTTGCTTAATACAAAAGTGATAAAAGAAGAAGACTAATGACAGACACATCTCGGAAACGGGAGCTTTTGAGCTCGCTAGAGTGTTTGGTATGGGAAGGAATAAAAGCTTCTAAGTTCATGGTAAATCCAGAAAAAAGTTACAATGTTCAACAAAATTGGTGCAATCATACTTTTGGTAGCGGATTTAAACCGCTCTGTTGAGTTCTACCGAGACGTTCTCGGGATGCAACTTAAACAGGAGTCAGAAGATTGGGTCGAGTTTTCTAAAGGCAGTAGTACTGTCCTAGCTCTTCATCCAGCAAGGAAAAGTATTAGGAAGAAGACGCAGAAACGTGCTGATATTTTGGTGGGCTTTAATGTAAGTGATCTAGATGAGGTCTGCCGTGATTTAGAAACTAAAAAGGTAAAATTTTACAAGAAAGAAACCGAAGAAGCTTTCGGAAAGCATGCCATTATAGAGGACCTTGATGGTCATTTAATATCACTAGTCGAATTGAGTTCTAAAGATGAGTTCAGTCAAATACCCTACTATCATGGCTTTGCTCCAGTATAACGACACACCAACGTCATTTTTTAATTTATTTCTTGCGTTTAAAAGTTGTTTACCTAATGCGAGCCTCTATCAGCCTTTATTTTCTTAATTAAAAAGCTGCCAAAGGAAGCAGACCATCGTGATTGCGGGTGCAACTTCCTAAGCGTGCAGCACGTAAGAATGAATTGCATATCGTCATTGCTTATCATTAATGTAGTACGTCTTCAACATTATATGAATTGCAAAGATTACAAATATAAGTTAAAGTATAATATTTTAGTCCCGTATTTTGTGAATATTATTTTATCATAATACTAAATATTTGAATGACAAGTTAATATAGTAATTCCTCAATCTATAGGATGACAACTAAAATGGCACAAATGCCAGCGCTGATTCCA
>JBPYDU010000017.1:0-20135 GCA_051985995.1 Candidatus Nitrosopolaris sp. | reverse complement strand
GCAAGATAAGTTAGAAAAGGAACTCTATCGGTTGAACAGATTCAGAGAAATTTCAGCCAATATGTTACGCCATCTACAAGAACAAGAGAACAAGTTACAGCGTTTGATTGACCGACTAAAGAATACGGAAGAATACTACAAAATAAACCAACTAGTTGAAAAGAAGGTCCGTGAAATTTTAGATAACAAGAAACTGATTATCAAATAGCTTTATCCTCAGTACTTATGGCTATACGTAATGAACCTGATAAACATCTTATCAACCGGTTATTGGGTGAAGAAATGGATTCCGCTACAAATGAATTTTATCGCCAAAAAATATCAGAACTAACGCAAACATGCTATGATCAGCTTATTGATGATGGTGTGGATAGTATTTTAAATTCAGTGATATTTGAATCGGAAGCCTGACAGGGTTCTGTTAAGTCTTCGTCGGGTAAACAGACTTTAAAAAATCGTCGGCGCTCACTAAGGCAGCTACGATACATGGCTACACAAGAATTGAAAATAACATTTGTTGCTAAATTGAGAGCTATGACTACCGACAAATTTCATGATGTAGTGCCGAAGCATTACTCTTTCAGGATTACCAATTCTTCTTGCGTGAACGAATGGCATGGTAGTAATGGGGAGTGCTCGAATATGGTCTGGTAATAACGCTAATGGTAGAGGCGTCGAATTAAACAGTAGTGACACTCATCCAGGTTGCGACATAGCAATGGGCCCACAGTGTCTGAACCAACCTGGAAGGTAGTAATTTAATCCCAACCCTTTTTTCTTAGCAAGTACCTTCGTATCTTGCTTCGCGTATGTTATTGCTGGACAAGTATAATTATCGAATATCGGTATGCCACCCATCCAGGGAGCAAGATCGCCTAACCAGCAAGTGCGCAATCAGGGGCGTCTTCCCAGTAATAAATAAAGTTAGAGTGTAACCAGCTATTCCACATATCCCGAATAATATGAATTCTTTAAGACTATCTCTATCACAACTAAAGGAGATTCGAAGAAAAATGAAAAGAGTGCAATTATAATTACTATAAGAATGATTGAAAGATAAAAGGGATTTTTCAGAAACAATTTCAGCAATTTTAGGAGCAAATTTCTTCGTAAGCCATCCTGCAAGCAGGGGTACGAACAAGGCTACCACAAGCAATACTATTATGTGTATAATAGGAATGGAGAAGTGTCAACCATACAGGATATGTTCGATCGGAGGAAGAACAAACGGTACGGCTAATGACGTAACTATAATCAATCCTACAAATAGTGGCAATTCACAAGCCACAAAATCTGCCACGAATAGTGCCCCTAATCCGGTAGAGATCCCGGATAACAAGAGCACTGACAATGCCAGTCTTGGGTAAAATATGGCTGTAGGGGCGTACAACGCGAGCGGAAACACCACCAATTTAACCGAACAAATGCAGATATTAGCTCTGAAGTGTTTAACCGGATTAGGTTAAGAAATAATAAACCGCCCTGTATGGCCGAAAAATCTTACTGAACTGCGGTAATAAAACACCGATCGCCATCGAAATCTTGACCGCCAATAGTAGTATGGCCGAAGAACTCATCGATTAACTCAGCACAGCACATGTTCTTACCATGATTTCATAATCACGTTGCTTCGTACTCTTTTATTGATTAATTATATTATATCAAAAAGGATTGCCCTAGCCGGCGATCCGTCTAATCCTTTGAACAATAGTGGTAGACAAACCAAGAACATCCTCTTTCCCACAAAGGCTTTCAACTCTCGGTTAAGGCCTTCTATGATGCCTATGTCTTTAGCCAATAATGTTTTATGCACCGTACCTTCGGCAAAGCCATACTTTTCTAAGCTGAATGAATCTATCCCGAGACACTTGACCTTATGATTCACGATCCAACTAGCTGCAGATTCTTCAAGGTAGGAGAAATTTTTCCGAACGTTATCTTGCCCCTGTAATCGGTCATTGGTTCCAGTATACAGTAAAATGATGTCTCTGGCTTTCACGTCTTTCGAATAACCATTGAGGACAGCATCTGTAATCCCTTGACCAATTCCTTTGTACGATATATCCAATATTACAGCTTCACCAATAAAGGTCTCCGGTGCTATCTTGTCTACCCCTTCGCCGTCCGTGAAGAAATGTTTAGGAGCATCGACATGGGTGCCAGTATGTGAACCTAAAGTGAGCTGAGAAACATTAACTTTATCTTTTCCGATTGTAAAATAGGGTTTAAATTCGGGCTGCGGTTCACCAGGATAGACTGACATATCTCCAAATATCCGCTGGCTCAATTCATGAATTTGCGAGCCTTCTAGCCTGACCTCACCTTTAATCCTCTCATCCATATTATTCAGCTTGCAACTATCTGTTGCCACTTGCATTTTAATCTAGAGTCTATTTGGCAGATCAGGTTAGAACATATCTTCCTGCTCCGTCGAAAAGACTAGGTTAGTGTTCCTGACTTTTACCGCAGGTACCGCAGAATTTGGCCTGGATCGGAAGAACGGTACTGCACTCTTTACATGTCTTGGATGGCGTTATCGTGTTGGGAGTGCTGATTTCCATTTTCCCGGGATGCAAATCATCTTCATTCTGAGGTTCAGGCGCAATATGCCCTTGTCTTAACGTGCCGACGGATGACATAAAGCTGCTAATTCCGAAGCCGGTACTTTGGGGAGGTGAAAACGATGACGCTGCTCCCCCACTTGCGTCTTTTATCGATGTACCCTTTTCCAACGCAGACCTCAATTCCAAAATCACCCTAACCGTTAGGAAATTCAGAGCTGAGATGGTGACTACGTAATTGAGAATTTTAGAAAAGAAATCCTTTTCATCGATCTTTTCCTCTTTGAATAGTTTTGTTAGATCAATAAACAAACGTTGATTATCTTGAGTTTCGTTCATCAATTGTTTTAACTTTTCGCTCAATGTTCCGAGGACGTCTACACCAAAAGGCATCATCGAAAATGCTATACAATGCGCCTATTAAAACTAGAAAGGTTGGTTAATCTTTCATTACTCTCTCAACCATAGCAGTCTAGTCTAGCAAAAAGTAACAATTTTTGCTTTACGTCTTTACAACTCCTCTTTTATCTTTGCGCTTTTTTTGCCACTCTACTCGTTTTGAATTAAGTGATTCGAAGTTTTCGTAGATATGAGGTCTGCTGTTTCGCATTCCTTCCACGATCACCTTGCACTTCTCCCAAAAAGGGGTGGGATTGAAAACATCGAAATAAAGCTTTTGATCTATTAATCTAGAATTTACAAGAACCCCTGACAACTCAAAAAAGCCACACACCGATGTGAAGTGAAACCTAGAGCTTGAAGAGCCTGCATACTTTTGATCATATTCTTCGTAGTTACCAGCATCTAAATCCTCTAGAAACCAAAGGACAGAATCTCTGTGACGATCATATATTTCGTACAACCTGAGCAACGCTTCAAGACTTTTGGCTGGGGTCATTAAGAGATCTTTCTAATGCTGATAATAAAATGTTCTGTCACTTGGAATACATAACACCCTCAAGATTACCCTCCTCCTGATTCTCCGATATGAAGGCAGGACCTTGGGTGTAAGATCGCAGATGCTCTACCATCTGCATGTGAGTGAAACAGAAGAATTTGAAGTAAATATTAAATAGAATAAACGTATATGTAACTGTGATATGGACTCAGGTATACAGCAATTAGAAATAGCGCCTGGCCTGAAAGAATCACTGCTTAGAGCTGGATTAACTGTAGACTTTATTGTGTTGGAGGGACCTGACGCAGTTTCTGTTGCATTGGGGATCGAATCCTACGTCGCCAAGATAATTTATGATGCGGCAAAAAAAATCGTTTCTGAAAGCTCCATGGTGGCTTCATAGCTGGCTCGTTCATAGCGAAGATCCAAAAAACTAAACTGCCTTGGCTTTCCGTATTTAACCAGCTGTAAATTATTCTTACTTTCTTAGTAGTATAAGAAAGCTCCTTTTATTCTAGCCTGCACTGTATAAATCCTACCGCGATTTCAATCTGTCAAAGTTTGGTCATGAATGTCTATTTATTACCGTAACAGATATTTGTTCGCCAAAAGAGAATTCTAACACTCTTTGTCTGCTGCCCAAAAGCGACAGGAGGGTTGTTGACATGCCACCTAGAACTAGAATAAAAACACTTTGGATTCATTATTTATTATATGATAAGCATTACCTAACGAGTGATAGGAAAGTCGTGGATTGTCTTCATTCAGGCAATACTACTCTCATTTGAATCGATAATCGTTGAATTTCTGACTGAGATCCCTGGGATTTCTCCTATTCTGGTAGGAGGTATTAGCATCCCCATCGCGGGCGCGATTCTGCTGTTAGCCCGAACGTTTTTTTTAAAAAAGAATATCACTGTATTTAAATCTTGGAAATTATTGCTTAGCGGTTCCACGTTCCTCGCTGCAGCAGTATTTTTGTGGTATGACTCTGTGACCAGAGTGGGAGCATCAAAAGAGGGTCTCCTAGCCGGCCCTCTAGAGACTGTTGTTGTATTAATCCTTGCATGGTTATTCCTGAAGGAAAAATTGCGAAAAAGGCAGCTTGCAGGTGTAATCATAGCTTTATCAGGATTCGTCGCGGCTGTCTCAAGTAGTTCTTCGCATATGAATTTACTATTATCAATTCCATTGACATTCGGGGACTTTGAAGCGATACTCTCGGCTTTCATGTTCGCCACAGCGGTAATACTCATGACGAAGCTCGTTGAAAGACACAGTTCCATTGAGGTTTCGGGTTCTTCACTTTTGATTTCTGGGTTGATCTTAACAACGATTCTCATTTTGCGGACCCCTTCATTACATGCGAGTATGGATTGGATATTTTTGGCCCTATTCGCTTTAGTCCCACTCATGGCAGCGTTACTATATGTGGTAGGACTCAGCAGAATAGGAGCTTCACTGACCTCCACCATTGCATCTTCTAATATCCTATTTACTCTGTTGTTCCAACTTCTGTTTCGTGGATTTGGAATCAGAACAAACATACCAGAAAACATTATACTAGCTGTCATAGGAGGTGCCTTAGGAGTTTTTGGAATATATTTGATCCACGTAGAAAATAATCATTCATTACGGGGTTTGAATTAGACCATGTAACATGCTAATTCATTACCAAAAATGTAAGTAATGCTAGGCGTCAGTGTGCAG
Source organism: Candidatus Nitrosopolaris sp. (assembly GCA_051985995.1). Lineage (GTDB taxonomy): Archaea > Thermoproteota > Nitrososphaeria > Nitrososphaerales > Nitrososphaeraceae > Nitrosopolaris. Next base: position 14,966 of record JBPYDU010000017.1, on the reverse strand, counting down.
CTAAAACCACTTGCTGTATCAGCGCACACGCTCGTATTCCTGGGGGAGCAGAGATGCGCAGCAGCTAAACTCCGATTGACCACCTAACTATTAAACTTTGTCGACTGACCAGAACTGATTTTCTGACTTACATTGATTATTTTGCCATCACCCTAAGTTACCAGTTTATCACCCTAGGTGGGGGATGTGAAAATGACTGATGATATGACTACGTCTGCACCCTAAATGGAAAACGAAAAAACCAATAGCTTTTAAAGAAAAAAAGCTTAGTGCGTGTTGTCATAATTGTTATTTGCAGGATTATAATAAAACAATTTACTACTGCTAAGAATCATTTTACTTTTATCATTTGTTATCTTTAATCTAGTATCATGAAACTCGAGCTAGTCAAAATTAGACAGTATATGCCTATGTCACTTTTCGTAGTCGCGGTTATCGCAATAATCGTTCTTCTTCTAGATAATACTAACCTCAACAATGTAGCATATAGTCAATCGCTACTATTCCCAAATGGTCATAATTCTGGTCTTTCTTCCAGTCCTTCACCAACAATACACTATCAACAGCAACCTTCCGTTACAAACCAGCAAAATCAATCAAACCTTCACCTAGTCAGGATTACGTCGCCTACAAAAGGGCAGCAAATCCCTGTTGGCAATGAGCTATCTATTCTCGGGATATCCACAGATAATGCAAATTCTGGCTGCAAGGTGTCAGTTAAGGTAAATAGTATCAATCCGTATCACGATGCTTCACCTAATGGCGGGGCCGGACACTCCGATTATTCTAAATGGAACTTTTCTCTTTCGTCAACCTATACTGCGATTAAACAGGGACAGAACAAAATAACAGCTAAATTCGCTTGTAACAATGAACCGGCGTTGGTGTCACATTACAGTGTAAATGTAACTGGTGTTAGTACGGCTAGTACTACATTTGGCCCCAGTCATCAGTATCTACAAACAACCTTGAGTGGAAAGCCAAGAGTTGATTCTAAAGCCCCTACTACTACCACTACCACTACTCCTACTAATACTACCACTCATCCTTCTCCGTCTAAACCTTCACCTGTAAATAGCAAACAACAAGTGTCTTTAGTGTCACTTTCTCTTCGAGTAGGTAAGAGTTCTGTTCATCCAGGAGATACTGAAATTGTAAGCATTAGTGCTGTAGATAAAAATTCGAGTAGACCAATTACGGGTTCAGTTTCCGGAAACATTAGCTCATCAGGATTTCTTAAGAAATTCAGAGGCAGTACCGATAGCAGCGGCAAAGCTTCGTATTCTTGGAAAGTTAGTAGTGGAGATACAACAGGTAAATATAGAGTTATCGCTCAAATATATTCTCCGGATTACGAGAGTAAATCAGCTTCAAAAACGTTTAAAGTAAGTCCCCTACCTATTATTATTAGCAATCCAACTTCTAGTAACAATCATAGCCTTAGGTCATCTATCCATGTTACTAATAACGGTAGCAATAATAATAATACTTCAAATGTAGCTCATGTTACTAATTCTAAAAATAAAAATCGTCACCAACATACTTCACCCATAAATCCGATTATTAATGGTAACAACAATAATAGCCTTACGCATTCCCCTCATACCCCGGGCAGTAATACTAAGAAAAGCAACTTTGCTACTTCAAACGGAGCTCAAATCAATAATTCTAACAATAAAAATCTTCGTAATCATCCTTCAATTATAAATCCTGATCAACTATTCGGTGTTACAATTACTCACGTTCCGTTCGTCATACCTTAACAATAGCCCTTCGAGGTGCTAAAATGAAACAGCCATCACCACAGTCCCGAGGGATTCCTAGTCGCTCTCCGCTCCGTCAGTCAGGCAAACTGTATCAGGCAGCGATGATTCATTGATTTTGTCTTCTCTTATATTCAAGAACAAGCAATACCAATGGAACTGTTTGTAGACACAGACGAAGGAATATCGAAGATATTACTTACCCCCATCGCCTTCCATTAGGTAAGTAGTAAAATCAGTCGAAGTAATAATGCCCAACGGTTTGTTTACGTCTTCGTCCTCGACGACGAGCAAATGACGCACTTCATTTTGGAGCATTAAATCCGCGGCTGACTCAACTGAAGAGTTCGCATCGATTGTGATAATCGGAGAGGCCATGATGTCTTTTATGAGAACTGATTCACTTTTTGCATCGTTAGCAACTACTCTTCTTACCAGATCGCGTTCTGTTATTATGCCTACTGGCTTCTCGTCGAGATCTGTCACTATCAACGAACTAGTATTCGCAGTACCCATTTTGCGTGCTGCTTCCTGAGCAGTCTTATTCACTGTGATTTTTTCGAGCTTTTCGTTCATTACTTTACGAACAGACGTTGAAGTAGTCATTTGACGATTCTAGGTGTATTCTAAAATATAAGTTACCAGGATGTGACGATAGCTCAACTATCGTATCGTGCTTGCGAAATTTCAAGGTAGTGACTGGTTTATACAGACAATCGAGGGATGTACCCCAAGCCAACCAACGAGGAACAGTCAAACTTGTAGCTGACGTATGAGTTTCACATTGTGCAAGGATCTTCGCTTTAGTGCGATTAGGCATGATAAACAATCTTTTTTATTCCGGATAAGCCATCTAGGTACATGGAATTTACAGACATTGAGACACCAGATATCAACAAGCCGATACTAGTAGCCGCGATGCAAGATATGGGTGACATCGGCAGCGTTGCAATCCATTTTATTAATAAGAATCTCAAAACTATGCCATTTAGAAATGTCGCTGCTTGTTATCCAAATTATGTTGTGGACCGGGGCGGTTACATTGATTACCAACAAGAAAAATGGCAGTACCGATACGGACAAGATATAATAGTTTTTGGAGGAGGTGTGGGGCAGCCTCAAACAAACGAGGAGCTATACATACTCTGCCAAGACGTGATTGAGATCGCTAAAAAATATTCTGTTCAACTAATTTACACACTGGGTGCATTTCATACAGAAAGGAATTTGGATAAGAAACCAAAGACGTTCGTCACTACAACATCTCAGGCATTGACAGATCAAATTAAAAATTTAGGAATCGAGACCACTCCGTCATCATCACTGATTACAGGATTCAACGGCCTAATATTGGGCTTCGCGAAAATGAATAACATACAAGGAATCGGATTGTACGCTGAAATAAACGATCCGCAGATACCACAGTATCGTTCAGCAAAGAGTGTTCTACAACTATTAGAAAGACTGACATACCAGAAGTTCAAGGATCTTGGAGAGCTCGATGCAATGGGAGAGGCTGTAGATAATGAAATAGACAGAATGAAAAAGTCTGGCGGTATCTAAAATGTTGACCTTTTTTAGTTCATCATCCTCGTTCTAGTGTTTTGGAAATGGATGAAACATTTACGTAGACGTTTGCGGGCAATTCTTCGCTCACCTGTAGTTTTTAAACGTGTCTACAATCCAATCTACGTCTTGCTCACTTTTTGAAAGCCGGCCAATTTTCACACAGTCTCTGATGTCCTTTGATTTCAACTTAGTCCATACCCCATCTGCTATTCTAGAGGCCAGTTGGGACCCGACTCCCTCTTGCACAAGCATGTGGGATGCAACTTCATGAAAGATTTCATATTTATATCGTTTAAAATGCAAGGTAACAAACCTTGACAACAACGGAGTTAACATCCGATCGGTACCATTGCTCGTAGCAAAGACCCAGGTTTTGAGTTGGGTGTTACGTGTTTTCTGGAATTTCGTTTCAGAAAGAATCCCAGTCTCCATCAAGCTCAAGAGAGCTGTCTGGTCCTTTATGCCCATATGTTCGATTTCGTCCACAATCAAGTACCTAGGTCGACTTTCAAATAAATAATCTAGCATCCCAGATCTCGTACTATGACTGCCAATAGTAAAGTAGGAGCGCTCCAACTTCATGCACTCCAGCATGAAGAGTGTCTTGGCGGACGCTGGCGGACCAACTAGTAGTATGTGAACAGGTTTCTGAGAATTGATTGACAATTCAAAGATTTTCTTAACATCATTATACCCAACAATGGTAGAAAAAATTTCGCCAGATCTTGGATACGGGTCTCTGGTGTGGAGATCTATCGTATTCTCTTCCATCACCGTCGGTAACTCATTTTGTGAAGACACGATATGTTTAGGTTTAGTCAGGGTTGATATACATCTTGTTGAGAAATTGTGCTGTCAAATTGCTCTACGATTCTAGACATCTATTCAAGGCACGAAAAGATTTGCTCCGTAATTGCATTCTCACAATTACGTTAACTCACTCACATCATTTATATGATAACAACTAAAGTCGTTTCTTTGGTGCAGATTTAAACACTATTAGTCAAAATTTCTATAGGCTATTGACTTTTATAACAATAATGAGCAGAAAAGATCATGCCCGCACCTAGCAAAAGGCCAAAAAAGAATTTTAAACGATTATCTAGTCCTAATCAGTTACGTCATTTGCAGTTATCAACCAATGTCAACGATTATGACACAGGGGAAACAGAATTACCGCCTGAAAAAGATAGAAAGACAGTAAATTCCAGTGTTACATCAAAGAAAACCGGATATAAATTCCAAGATGTCGAGAAATGATACCTAATTAGCTTGGGGTTTAAATGATCATGGAGGTTTACCCAACGGGATTTAGCGAAAATGAATTCGAACAAAGAGTAGGAAATTGCTAATAATGTTTAGGCTTAACAATGGCACTTCAAATGTATTGCATGGTCAGTAATTGTCGTTTTAAGGGTGGTGTCTTGTTTTTTGCAGCTTCGTGTCCAACACAGATAAATTGACAAACGGCAATATCTATCGTATCAAAGTTTGAATAGAATATATTATGTTTTAAAAAAATGTGGATGCTGGACGCTGCTGAGCTTGCCGGGGTAGCTCAGCTTGGTCAGAGCGTTCGACTCATAATCGAAAGGTCGCGGGCTCGAGTCCCGCCTCCGGCACTCCTTTGAGAGTTAATAAGATGGCTTTGTCACCAAGAACATGGCACAATAATCTAGTTTCTCAAGTCAAGCATTTTAACCGAAATACTATCGAAATCCCCTCCCCTTTGTCGATATTATCATCCTTGCAAGGATTCATAATCCCACCGATAAAAGGTATAAATGATTCATTCTTGAATAGCTGCTGCGCCCTAAAAGCAGTTTTCTCGGACTTACCGCACCACTTACTAACAGGATTTTCTTATCCTACTGGGGAGGTTCCGATGATTTTATCCATGCCACCGTATTAAAAGGCATTATAATCCCAAAAATTTTATTGGGGATGTAACATTTTTCAGCTGAGTGGGGCCATCTAAGTCTTCTTATGCAGAATTTCCTGTCCTAGAGACATTCGAAATAAAAGAAATTTCGGATATCCCAGAGGCGGTCCAAAAAATGACGGAAACTTACGCGGTGAAGGGTAATGCATGCGAATTCAGTTATCGGCTCTTGCTTCCAAGGGGTGAAAAGTTGAATGCGAAGGCGAAGAGAATTGGCATGACTGCCCAATCAGAGTTCCTACTGTCACTGAGAGTTAGAAAGCTGAAACCAAATCTTAGGGAAATTCGTTACGTGCACGATGTGGATCACTATGGCTGGCTATTTATTGACCCGACTTTCCATGACCAATTCTTTTCTGCGACACCTTAACAGTCAGACCACCTCATTTGTGTGAAAACCATTTAGTAGAAAAAAGGTGTGTGTAATTGAATCACTAAGGGGCCTTCGGAGGGATTTGAACCCTCCTCGAGCGGTTTCCGTCGAAAGCCAAGTCGTCCACAGCCGCCTATACTAACCAGGCTATACTACGAAGGCCAACAGATGCTCCTTCCTGAATCACTGTATATAATTGTTAGATGAGGTCTATTCAATATTCAAATCTAAATTTTTCTATTTTAAAGGGAACGCGGAACCAAACCGAGTTTCATAGTTTCCACCCCCAATCCTTCGAGTCTATCTGCTAGTGCGTTTAGCCCTATTGAATCGCCTGCAAGATGGCCCAGAACAATTAGATTCCCCTTCAACTTTTCATCGTGAATCTTTTTTGCATCGTTGTGGTCTATGTGTAGGTATATCACAGTAAAAATCCCATATTCATAATACAATTTTGCAATAGGATATCCGCCATTCGTGCCGGCAGCCAAGACGAGAATCCAGCGACCTGTCTCATTTCTTAGGTTACCGTGGACGAGGTTTATCCTGGTCGATGCGTTTCTGAATTCAGGAATCTCTTCCACCGATCGGATAATGTCCGAAATGTATCTAGTCCTTCCTGAATTTAGCTTTTTGAGAATTGCAGTTCGCATATATTCATCGCATGGTTGATGAATGTTTACAAGTGGCATTTTCAACATTCTTGCGGCATCCACAACTTCGTCATAGATGCTGGCATGAGCTCTTAAATCAAATTTTTTTTTTAGCTCTTGAACCACTGACCACGCCTTACGTTTAGGTACACCCTCATGCGTCATGAACTCGACATGTCTGCTAAAAACCTTGGAAAAAGTCAAAGCAGAAATTCCTAATGGATGATGTGCAATAACTGCATCGCATCCAAGAGTCTTTGCCAACAGCAGATCAGCTGCAGAAACGCCTACAGTAATCAACACTTTTTTGATATTTCTACCAGCTACGTGAATGGTGCTATCGGAAGGCACCCTTTTCCAGTTTACCAGATCAAGGCCAATTTTCATTATTTCTTGAGTACTAATTGTCAAGGTCCGTCTGCTCCTCTAACAGTCCGCCAAAATTACAAAAAAAGTTTGAATAATCGGCAGGCATCGTAGTCGTCATGCTAATGGAAGATTTAAATTCATTTCCTCTTAAAGAAAATTGAATGAGCTGCTCTGACGAACACGTCTCACACATTACCCAAGATAATCTCATACAGATCACTCCTGCTGTGAAATCGAGATTACAAAAAGCAAAATACGGGGTATATAACCATTCGGCCGTCGAGTTGTGCCATTGGACGAAAAAATCTTTTGCCAATGCAGGTGACTGTTATAAGCATAAATTCTACGGCATTTCGACTCACAGATGCATGGAAATGACTCCAGCAGCTATGAATTGTGAGAATCGATGCGTTTATTGTTGGCGTCCGACTGAATTCTATGATACGCTTGAAATGCCCCCTGAGTTGGTTGACGAGCCAGACGTTATTGTTGAACATTTAATGGGGGAGAGGAAAAAATTGATCAACGGTTTTTATGGACATGAAAAAAATGAGAGGAAAAAGCTCGACGAATCACTTTTACCAGCTCATTATGCAATATCGTTATCCGGCGAGCCTACAATGTATCCTAAACTACCTCAATTGATTAGATACCTAAGACGACTTCCCGCAACTAAATCGATTTTTCTTGTAACCAACGGTCAGGAGCCTGAGATGCTTCAGAGGCTGGCAGATGAGGATTCGCTCCCTACTCAGATATACCTATCCACCAATGCTTCTAACAAGAAAATGTTTTATCTAGTGAACCGTCCCCGCCATAGAGATGCTTGGGATAGATGGTGGAAAAGCTTAAGATTTCTCTCAACTGCGAATACAAGAACTGTACTCAGGATGACAGTTATCAGGCAATACAATCACTCTCTGAATTTTGTTGATGAATTCGCCGAAATGATGCAACAAGGTGACCCGCACTTTATCGAATTGAAATCCTACATGCATATAGGTATGTCAACGGATCGACTAAAGGCCGAGAATATGCTTGAAATGAATGAGATCAGGTCTTTTTCGGAACAGATTTGCTCTAAGCTAGGATTCTACTCGATCATGGATGAGAGCGAAATTTCAAGGATCGTGGTGTTACAAAACCTACGACGATACACGGACAGATGGATAAAGGAATACATGACTAATTAATGTGTAGAAGGTTCACGTTTCTTTAATATGAAGACAATCCATATTTTGGTAATGCTACACACTACTAATGCGAGTTGTGAAAGAGCTAAAGATAATAGTTAATGGAATAACGATCGGACCAAGCGTACGAAAAAGAGACGTTGAGGTCATAATCTGTTCGAAGACCGAGAGAGCTAACGGACTTTGTTTTAATTGATCCACGCTCAAATAATTTACACTCGGCCAAAATTTTTCAAACCCATATTTTTATAGTCAGATCTCTACACGCGTTCTTATAATTGAAGTTGTACAAATTATTGTTGTTGCTTTCATTGTCCACTATGCTTTTGTTTACAGTTTATAGCAATTCTGTCTATGCTCAGTTAGCAAAAACCCTGGGTATTAAAATCACGTCGCCGGTCAAGGGACAAAGAATTCCTGTTGGTACCAAAAATTTGCAAATCTCTGGAACGTCTTCCCTTAATTCAACAATGAAATGTCAGGTATCGCTAATCGTTGATGGTGTAAGGCCATATCAACAGGCGGTGGGTGGCCATAGGGGCAATTATTCATCCTGGAATTACACCCTGATACCTCAATACACTAGTATCAAGCAGGGCATAAATAAAATCACTGCCAAACTTTCTTGTCATGATAATTCTATGAATGTGACAAAATTCTATAGCACTAACATAACTGGAGTAGCATCATCGTCCAAACAAGCGAGTCTTAATGTATCCAAATCAACTACCGCTAACCAAACCAAAAATGAAACAGGAAAAACAACAACCCTGCCTGCCAAACAAAATGTCACATCCGCATCCACGGTGTTACAACCAACACCGAACACACTTACTGTCAACGGGATACTGGCCAAGACAGGAGTACTAGCTGCGGTCCAGCAGCAGTCGGTCTCACAATCCAATACGAGTTCGACTACAGGACTATCTGAAAACCATTATCGGCACCACCCTTCTGAGGCTACCGCAAGAACTAAAAACTCTGCCTCCGTCTCTGTTGAAGCACACTCTCTGACACACCATCAAGAGAAAAACGCTAGTCCAACTTCTAACAATACAGCCTCTAACAGTATAGCCTCTAACAATACAGCCTCTAACAATACAGCCTCTAACAGTACAGCCTCTAACAGTACAGCCTCTAACAGTACAGCCTCTAACAGTACAGCCTCTAATCATACGATCACAGGCCCCTCAGCGACCAATAGTACAGTAGGTAAAGTACCAATCCCTTCGGCAACCAATAGTACAGTAGGTAAAGTATCAATCCCTTCGGCCACCGCAGGAGTATCAACTGTCAATTCTACCGGCACAGGCCAGCAACAACACAACAACGTCAACATTCCGTTCTCCTTTGCATCACCCTCGTCTTTTGTAGGAAGCGCAAGTTCATTGTCTCCAGCTTCGAACTTTAACAATAATCACCAGTCGCTACAACTTCCACCGATTGCAAACGCGGGGCCAGCTCAGGTTGTTACTACGGGATCACCAGTGATTCTCAATGGTTCAAATAGCAAAGCGCCGACTGGAATAATTCTATCATATTCCTGGAAGCAGATTCCGACCGGCGCTAGTATTACCTTAAGCGGTGTGAGCACACCGGTATGGGAATTTACCGCACCTAAAGTTGATACAAATACCATTTTGCGATTTCAACTAACTGTTACCAACAATTTCGGACAGATTGCGACCGATACCGTAAATATCCTCGATAAAACAGGTTCTAGTTCCAATGCTCCAACTCAGTCTCAGGTAGTGAGGTCGACTCCTGCTATTACCACAAGCATCCCGTCGATTAACCAGAACAACGTTTCGAACTCTGTTAGTATTCCTAACAACAATGAAGTAGTGCAACCGCCTTTGACTGCCTCAATATCACCGCCTTTGACTCCACCCATAAATACACAGCTCGCCCCACAGGTAAATAATTCAGCACAACCACCGTCGAACGACTCACCGATTGCTAATGCGGGGCAAGACCAAGTCGTGAATACTAATTCGACTGTCGCATTAGTCGGCAGCCTTAGCAAGGATCCAGATGGAGATCCAATAAGTTATCATTGGACACAAGTCAGTGGCAGCCCTGCTATTACTTTAGGCGGGGTGAATACACCAGTGTGGGAGTTTACTGCTCCTAATGTTCCTTCCGATACCACACTCACATTCAAATTGACTGTCACTGATAGCCACGGCCTAAGCGATAGTGGCAGGGTAAACATTCTTGTTAAGGCACATTCAGCACCTGTGATTGTGACTGCGGGACACAACGGCAACTAGCCCGTGTTTAGAATCGTGTTGATTTCGTGTTGGTTTTTGGCGATCTTCCGGAAAAACAACACAATTTCAACAACATTCCTCAACACTAAGTAGATTCAACAGAACAGTGTTGGAATATGGGTTGAATGCGCAAGAGTAAAGAGTTCGTCCCAACGACATATTGCCGCTTGTCTTTTTTCAGTCTTGTTTAGAGCAATCAAGCAGTTCAACTCCAGTTTAGTTACGGCTGTACCATTTTGCAAAGGCGGTAATTGCCTTTGTACGGTGGGAAAGCAGCATTTTTTTGTCCGTTAACTGGCCGAAACTCAACTCACAGCCATTTGGGATGAAAATCGGATCGTAACCCCAGCCTGGACCGCCAGCTTTTGAAGCTATATTTCCGTCGGTTTTACCAACAAAACATCGTAGATGATTGCCGTCATTATAAACAAAAAATGAGACAAAAGAGGCTGATCTATGTTTTGAATAGGATAACAGTTTTAAAACTCCCTTATTGCCGATAGTCTTAAAGACAAAAGATGAATAAGCGCCGGGGAAATTATTTAATCGATGAATTAAAAGCCCGTCGTCCTCAACAATAACCGGTTTGGATATTACCTTAAACGCTTCTTTGGATTTTTCTACAGCAATTTCTCTCAGCGATTCCGATTGAATTTCCCTTAACCTCATACTCAAATATCTAATGGTTATGTTGTACTCGTGGAGGATCGGACGGATTTCAGCGTACTTATTTCTATTGGTGCTCAGAAAATACAGCGAACACATCATTTTACAAATACCAACACCAAAATAAAAAGTTCCACGTGATAACTTCTTGCCGTGCGCTTGAGGGAAGGAGAAGTGGCGATTAGTCGAATTATATGCAGCGAATAAAAGTGAAAAAATTTTATATCCAATTAGCGTTAACCTATTCGTTGTCAAGCGAAGATAATAATAATCATATTAAAACTAAAATACCAACAATCGCATCGGATTTTCAATGCTTTGTTTGCGGCGCTATTTTTACCACTGACGAAGATAGAAAGCAGCATCTCGAAAAGGAGGCTCTTGGAATATTACTCGCCTCCTCTGATCAGGAAATAGATATTGCAAAGTCGCAAGAAGCCATGAATGAGAATCGGCGTCACTATTTCTGATAGGAACTGAGTCTTTAAGAATTACACGAATCTGATTTAAAATAAGCAATTCTCGTTTAGATCTGTTTAAATTTCTGCGCCTCGTCTGCGTGAGGCGCATATCTTCCACGCGCTTCTATATTTGAAACTTTTTCCAAGATCCTTCTTGTTCCAGTTTTACTCATAATGTCCGAATAACCCTTCAAGAAGTTTTCGAAAAGAGATTCGAACGAAGCAAAGTGTGCACTGCTATAAATTTCCTTTATCAATCTGACATCGACGGCTTTGTCTTCAAGACGTTCTGAGTAAAAGGATAATCCAAAATCGACCAGAACTAACCTCTCGCCGACGATAAAATTAGAAGTGGTGAGATCCCCATGCACAATGTTCTTCGAATGAAGCATTCCTGCGTATTTCCCTATCTGAAGTGACAATCTAGCATCCATTATCTCTTTAGCATTTTTTCCTGATACGAACTCCATTATTATTTCGCATGCAACAGGATCTACGAAATAAACAAATGGGGACAAGACTCCAGCGGTCTTTGCGACTGAGAGCATATTTGCTTCGTGAATGGTTCGGCGCCTGCGGATTTCTGTGTCGAGAGATTTATGTCGGTACGGCTTTATCGCCCTAACTTTGGTTATTGCTTTTTTTCCATACCAATTCGTGATGTATATGTCGGCCTCCGCACCTTTTTTGACTAAATCTCTCGTTACCGATGCTGCAATAGTAATATAGCGCATGTATGAAGCATAAAAAGATGAGTCCTGTTGAACCTAGAGCAGGCGAGAAGAAAATACTTGATGAGGACTGTGCAGAAGATAATTTGCAGAACGGGATACTCATGCTGACCAACCAACGGATAATATTCGAGAGGACAAAGGGAACCTTGATAACACTTTCAAAAAAAACCGAAGATGCTGCGCTGGATGTTCCTCTAGACAAAATTACGTCCGTGAAGACTGAGGGATTCATTGCAACAAAGCTTGTTCTAATTACGAATGGCACGGTTTACAAGTTTAGCGTCTATAGTAATCGTAAGTGGGCTAAGGCTATCGAGGAACAGATCAAAGCCCAAAAGAGTTCCGTTTGATCATCTACTCCAGGCCAATTCTACCTCGTCGATGCGCCATGACTGATATACCAACGCCTCTTCAATTACGATATGCTTTCTGGTAGCCATATATTCACGCATTCCAGCCCAGGCGATCTGTGCACCGTTATCTCCAGCAAATTCGGCTGGGCAGAGATAGAATTTGCTGGCTTGTCTCTTACAAGCACCTTTGAGCATTTCTGCTAATCTTTTATTCGCTGCTACGCCTCCTACAACCAAAAATTGTCTTTTTGATGTGAATGAAAGCGCTCGCTCAACAGCCTCAGTAATCATCGAAAATGCCGTCTCTTGCAAAGAGTACGAGATATCTCCGCAGGACATCTCCTTGGGTTGATCCGAGATCGCGCGAGTGGCTGCTGTAAGCAAACCTGAAAATGAGACATCATTTCCCTTTACCACATAGGGTAAAGAATGATATTCACCCGACGATCGGCAGGCCAGTTCTTCAATTCGGTCACCGCAGGGGGACGAAAACCCTATTTGTCTTCCGAACTGGTCTAACAACTGCCCAATTGTGATATCGAGGGTTTCCCCAAAGATCCTCCACCTATGTTCAGAAAAAGCTAATATCATAGTATGTCCACCAGAAACTAGCAAAACCAATGGATCGCTAGCGCCAGTAAGCATTGCACCAAGTTCTACGTGGCCGAGTGCGTGATTAACTGGGACAAGAGGCTTATCATGAAAAGCCGCAAGGGTCCTCGCAATTACTGCACCCACCCTCAAGCATGGCCCAAGGCCTGGACCTGCAGAATACGAAATGATATCTATGTCCTTAATTGAGAGCTTGGCGGCTGTTAACGAATTTCTGAAAACTTTGTCCGAAATTTCGCAATGATGCCTCGATGCATCTCTGGGATGAATGCCTGCACCTTCTGAGGGTTTGTAAACATCCCGCGAGTCTGAAACTATTCGACCTCTCGGCACAGTATCGGAAGAAGGATGGGATTCCATAATCGAACACCCAAAAGTATGGGCTGTGCTTTCAATTCCAAGACAGAGCAACCTTCCCTTCGTTCTACCCCCTGCTTGTTGCAGAAACTATCTTAATGACGTCATTGTTTTTTAGTTTGTGCTCTGCTCCGAGTCTGTTCCTGGTCCTTACATCTATCGCATATAGAAAACCCTTTGCTAATTCTTCGTGAATTAGGCGGGCCAAATCCTTTGCAGTAGAATCTCGCGGAACCAACCGCGCATCTGGGAGCACATTTCCTTTCTTGTCTGTTAGTTTTATTTCATCCTCTACAGGATAAACGACTATCAATTTCAATAGTCCAAAGCATACACGATTTATAGTCTCTTGGACTCCGGTAGATCCGTATCTACCAAGTACCAATTTCACTAGGTCCAATGCTTTTGTTTGAGCCACACTCAAGGAATTCCCGGATTTTATTTTGAATGAGTTATCCCCCGGGAGATAATTCAGCAGGCCCAGTTTTGTAGCTCTCCTTAGTAATGATTCGGCTTCAGCAGAACAAGCAACAACCTCCTGTCTATTACTTTTAATGGCTTGGATAATTCCGTTGGCTGACTGCAAGTCGGCCTTGTTTGCGGCTATAATAATTGGTTTGCTTGTTACCCTAATTTTCTGGCAAAACTCTAGAAGATCTTGTTGCGTCCAGCTCACTACTTTCTTATTGTGTAGTCCTGCTTCATTTAGGACATCAAAAACAGATCTTTCTTTAATACCAAGTCCTGACAATCTTTTTGCAAGAACTTGTTCCAATTTTTGTATCTGATTCTCTGCTTCTCTGATCACCTTTGTCCATTCTCTTCCCACTATGGATAGAAGCCAATAATCAAATTCCTTTTCTACAAATTTGATATCAGATAGTGGATCTGATGTCCCGGCCAAAACAGGTCTTCCTTCTCTATCTGTAGATGCTGAAGCGTCAATTACATGAATTAGCGCATCTGCTTGACGCGCGTCGTCGAGAAACCTATTGCCAAGTCCCTTACCTTGATGTGCGCCCTCTACTAGTCCGGGGACATCAATCATTCTTATGGGAATAAATCGAGTACCTTCGATGCATACAGAATGAATTGGATTGTCCTGTACTTGAAATTCCTTGCATACACATTTCACTCTTGTATTTGCCATCCCCACGTTAGAATTGATAGTGGTAAAAGGGTAATTAGCGGTTTGCACTTCGAGGTCGGTTGCTGCATTGAAGAACGTAGATTTGCCTACATTGGCTTTCCCTATGATACCAATGAGCATGAAACATGCAAATTTATATTAACCTGAATTAATGTCTTTCAAGTCGTTATCAATTAGACAATAAGAGACAGAGATTTAAATAACTTCGGTCAGCTTTCAGCTGGCATACGATTTTGGCCGGACTTGTTGCTATTAACACTGATGTGGGCGGGAACGACATCGTCTACCTGCTTTCGCATTGTATGCGAATGTTACAACACAGAGGAAAAGCATATTGGAAAATGGTAGTGGGTAAGAAGGCTATAAGCGGAGAAGGCTCACTGCCATCTGATGATAAGATATCCTTACTTGCGCGAAAACAGAAGCTAAGCGCAAAGAGCGCGATCGGGTATCTATCCAAAAGATCTCCACAATTCCATAGCATGAACACTATTCAAG
>JBPYDU010000016.1:0-15698 GCA_051985995.1 Candidatus Nitrosopolaris sp. | reverse complement strand
ATATGGCTATGGAAATGCTAGCTACAACAGTTGGCTTACCTGACGACCCTAGTCTTACATGGGATCAAAAAGAAGAACAATGGAAGCTTTCAGGAAAGATTTACAAGACACAGAATTTCACACAATCAGCCGAAGGAAATAAAGATGGTTTATGGACGACTGTAGTGAGTGCAGCAGTAATGATATTATAACTCGTGGGATCCTTCAATGGATCGCGCAGGTTTCACGATACTCTATAGCGGAGCCATGGAAATTAAGGAACCTCTACTAAAACACCAGGAGGGTGGCTAGGAATCCTTGAACTGATAGCAGTTGTCGAATGTGTTTCAATGTTATTGATATTGTGAGTTTTGTTGCCTGGGCCGCTGGTTCCACTGATTGAAGTTTGATAATAGCAATTGTCTACTATTTGTATGGATGGCGGATCCTGATGTGTTTTTGAAATACAGCTGTAGAATTTGTTAATTGCTTTGTCCAGAGTGGGATTGCCAGTATTTACCAGTTCTTGGATTACTGGGCCTGCTCCTGCACCGTTCCCATTGGTTGCGGCCAATGTGGAACTAACAAAGTTATTCGTCGTAAACCAGGACAATCCAATAGTAGCAGCAATCAATATGAGCAATACATAACTAGGCATACTGATGATATTTACAACAATCCCGGTCATGCTTATAGGATTTGAGAATCCATAAACAAGTCTCTGAATACTGTAAAATCATCTAATACTTGAATAGTAATTTTTGTTATCTACTAGGACGAGAGTAAAATATTTAACAACTCGACGACCAGATAGAGGAATATGAAGAAATGCGATAAGACTTATTTTCGGGTCATAATTTGCTAACATTGTAAATTACACCTACGAACAAGAGCATGGCTTGATAAGTGCAATCCAGTTAAGTGATTAGATCCTAATTTCAATTCAAGAATAATATATGTGCTCGAGAGCGATCGTTTTCTAATAACCAATTTAAACAACTGAATAATCAAGAGAAAAATCAAACGAGCAAACAACAACCGAAATATTTTCTGAAGCACTCATTTTCCTTTCCCTGCCATTTTCGTAGAATGTTACCCATATTGGTAACCATAATTAATAATTCTCAGTTACTGTACCATACCATATATTACCTGTAACACCCATTGTGGGATTAATACAATAAAACAATTGAATAATTTATCCCTTCAACAGTATTCGCACATCGATATTTTGTTGTCTACTGAAGAATTTATTAACACTTTCTAATAATTTCTTACACCAACTCATGATGAGTTCTATAAAATGATGAAGCAAAGATTCACTCACACGGATACTAGCGTAGGCAAACTGTGATAAAGTAGAGCGTAGTGAGAAGAAGTCCTCGAAGGGGACAGTTAGGTGTTGTGTTTTAATTAACCAGGAGGACATCGTTAGTATTATATTACTCAGATTAATCGCAAAGGGCTCTAAATCATTAGTAACATTAGATGCAAAAACACTCTTAAAGACTGTATCTAGGCTGTAGGATCATTTAATGTGTTCTGTTCTTTGCTCGCATCAGGTTGGCAAATCAAAACGATTCCTTTGGTTTGAAATCAAACCTCTCATAGAGTTACATTTACTGCTGTTTAAAGGAGCAATACAATACCTTCCTCATTATCTCGGGATTCAGTGAGGTGTCCCAGAAAACTTGAGTCATATGAGCCTTACCATCCTTACTTGTGCTGGACTTATGTTGAATTCAGACGCGCTTTCACAAGCCATGAGTATAGTGATATTATAGCAGGGCAAGGGAAAGAAAACCTATGCTTGCATGTAGCCTTAAGCTTTTTTAACTAGGCAAATTAAACGTTGAACATGAGTATTAAACCAATTCCAGAGGGTTATCATACTGTGAATTCGTATTTGATAGTTGAGGGAGCAGCCAAATTGATAGATTTTGTCAAAAAAGCTTTTGATGCAGTTGAAGTGGAGCGAATGAATGGGCCTGATAACTCTATTGGACACGCAGCACTTAAGATCGGTGATTCTATAATAATGATGTCTGATGCTAGAGATAATTGGAAGCCAATGCCTAGTGGGATATATCTTTATGTAAATGATGTCGATGCTATATACAAATGTTCTCTCGAGGCTGGAGCTATCTCAGTAATGGAACCGGCCGATCAATTCTATGGAGACCGAAATGCTGGGGTGAAGGATCCTGTTGGCAATTATTGGTGGATTGCCACTCATAAAGAAGACCTTACCTCAGATGAACTGAGGAAGCGTGCTGAAGAGCATATGAAGAAGCAGCAAAAGAGTTGATTAGGTACAATAAAGCATTAAACATAACCGCTTATTTTTCTTTCATAATAATTTCTTGTAACCTATGATCGGTTGTTGCATTCAATCCGTGGGTTCTAAATTGAGTCAAATTTGTCAAAACTCCTAGTCAATCTTCTTCCTTGTCTGTCATATGTTTAGCTTTTAATGTCTATATGAAATGTCTCATCTAGAACAAACTATAATATTCATTGATTGCCATATAATCAGCCGCGATGGCGGAGAAAGACTTGCTCAGCCGATGGGAATTAGAAATATTGGGATCAATCAGGATGGAGGTCAAATCGGAAAAGAAGATTGCTAAGGACATTGCGCTTAATGAATTAACAACCTCACAGCTAATTACGGGACTTATGTACAAGGGGTACATAGAAAGAATCGTTAGTAGGGGAAGGATAAGACGCTATTCTTACATAGAAAAGTTTGCAATCACGCAGGAAGGCCTTGCCATATTAGAGAAATTCATTCGGCGAAATAGTCCATGGAATCAGTTAAGGGAGTTATTAAGACAAGAGTCATATGAACTTCCTTTAAAAATGACATTAGGTGCTATGATGTTAGCATACAGGTTAGCAAAAATAGTTTTGAAGCCATAGAACCGTGAGAAGGCACTAATGTTAGAGCTAAATATTATCATATAGGAGCTAGAGTTTGATGGGCGCTTCTGTCTTGCATCATCGTCTAGCGACATACGGAGGCTCCTGAGCTGGAGAAACATTTATGCCTCGTTATATACAGCCTTAAAAATCCTCATTAGCTCCACAAAAGGTTTTTTATTTTCAGGCCTTGTCATAATCTGTGACAAATGACATAGATACAGCTGAATTTTTTAATCGACTTTCCTTATCTAATTTTGAAGATATGGCAGGAAAAAACAATGAAGATATTTCTTTTAGGCTTAGACTTTTAGAAGAAAGGTTTGGGAATGATATTCAAGAATTAACAGAACTATCTGTTGGTAATAAAACAAGGACTAAGCTACTCCATTCTGTGAATACTGTTGAATACATACTGAAAGGCATTGTTGATGAGTCCTCTTTCAAGACACTCCATTCGTTGTTTCAGATCATCAAGCGCCTTCAGGCACGGCTTTTCGAACTTGGCAGGTTCCAGAATGTTTGACAGGATAGTCGGCTACGACGGAATGAAGCGTACCTTTGCAAGAGGTGAATCAACAGACCAACAATCAGGTCGATGGTAATGACGGCGGTAGCACTGCGACGGCGACTTGATGCACTGGTATTGCAAAATATGTGGTCACCAAGTTCTTCTGTCCGAGATAGCCGACAAATTGAATGAAGTTAGGCAGTCGCAGGAGAAAGAATATAACTTAATTATTGAAACTGGCTAAGGTGAGGGTACTGCGCACAAAGGCCCAATAATATATTTATTAAAAAACAAGGATAGAAAACCCAAGCCAATTAGCGATGAAAATTATAAGTTATCATGTCGAAGTGGACATATGCTATCAGCTGGATATGCTATCAGCTAGATTATGGGTATCGAGATATCAGAACCAAATGCGTACTGTAGCGACGACCGAGTTATGATGTGCGCAGTGAAGAAGATGTACGATACCAATTACCAACCACCGAATGACAGACCAGCGCAATTCTCCGTCACTTGATCAGATCTTTTTGAGTACCTCTTTTACCTTTCCTACGTTCGGACCTTCTCCTGCTCCCTCATAAAATGAGAGGTCCTCGTCGATTCCGACAAGCCGCAAGACTTGTCCTCCCGGAGCCTGAAAATAAAGATGGGGGTCCGGTATATCGAGCTTCCTGACACCGAAATCGAGAATTTTCCGCCTCATTTCTTCCACGTTGTCTGATTTGATTTCCAGCCAAACCGATCTTGCAGTTCGTAAGAACTTGCTCTCATCAGGGACATCCCCGTAGAGAAATCCGATATAGAAGTTATCTCCCAAACGAAGTATGTCCCTTTCGTCCTCCGCTTTCGTGATTTTGCCACCAAGAACATCACAATAAAATTTACGAATGCTCTCCCGATCTTGTCTCGGTACTATGACCGACGAATGATTTCCAAAAATTATCTTTGCCATGATGACTCTTTCTCCGGCGCTTCAATCGCGCTCAAGTTGAGTTTCGATGACCTCTCGGAATAGCCAAAACTACCTATTTCTTTCGAGGACGCATTCCCAAATTGCTCAGGGAAAATACTTAGAAAGTAGTTCCAGCCTTTCGCGTAATCGTGCGATCTTACTTCGTCAGTGTCGGGAAGATCTGAATGCACAAGGGTCATCAGGGTGTCTTCTCCTATTTTCTTAAATGTCACTGTAACCATCGACTCCTCCCCCAAGGTATTACGTGACATCCAAGTATGCTGAATTCGACCCGGTCTCTCTATCTCTGTAAATCGCCCGTAATGGGAATTCCCCCGGACAAGCCAGTAAAAGAGCCCATCTACCTTCGGATTGAAAATCAGCTTGTCACCTTCATGCCAGGGAGAACCCGGAATCTTGGGATTCAGCCAGGCACCGAAAACCTCAGCCGGAGAAGCTGGGATTGTTCGCTCAAGCTTGAATTCTAGGGTCTTCGCTGATTTCTTCATTACTTCGTCTCCTCCTTGTCCTTTGCATTGGAGGCCTTTATGATGTAGTCGCTCAACCAACCGAGCACGCGAACCCATCCGTCCTCATGGGCACTGCGCGCCTGCTCGCTTTGAAATCCGGAATGCACAACGCGCACACGAGTACGTCCGTCCCGTTCGTCGAGCTCGTAACGGATCACCGTTTCCTCGTCGATTGGGAAACCCCGAGCATAGAGCCGAGTATGTTCGAGCACTCGGGGTGGGTCGATGACTCGATAGATGCCTGTTGCCGAGAACTCTCGGCCATCTGCGAAACGGCCGGAGAATCGTACGGATCCTCCCAGACACAGATCGTGATCCATCTGAGTCACACGATACACCGCATCGTCACCCCACCATTGCAAGAGCTGTTCGGGTTCGGTGAGCGCAGCAAACACGGAAGCTGCCGGTGCGTTGACGACGATTTCCCGCTCCCCGGTCATGGTCGCAATATTCATCGTGCTTCTCCTAAGTGCAGCTGCGATAATCCCAAAGAAGGATTTGCTGTGACGTCGGTCATCTCATCCTCAATCTCAGTCAATAACGTGTCCACATGTAGCATTGATTATCGCTCCTGTAATTGTGTTCGCATGATCAGTTACCATGAATGCCGCTATTCTCGCTGTGTCATCAGAAACCGGTTGCCGCCTGAGCAAATAGGATTGCTTTAGTTGCTCTGCAAATTGTTCCCTAGTAATTCCCATGGCCCGTGCCGCTATCTCAATTGACTGTTGAATCGTACGGGTGTCAGACATGCCCCCTGAACGAACGCATACTACCCTCACTCCTGACGGACTCCACTCCGTGGCGAAACATCTCATCATTGCTTCAATGGCCCCCATAGCAGCACCGATTGCAGACGTTTGCGGTATTCCCCTAGAAGGAGTTCCCGTTACAAAAAGGATCACTCCGGAATGGCGTCGAAGCATGTGACGTGCAGCGGCTCTCGCTGTCAGAAAGTTAGATGCAACATACGTGTTCAGTGGGATCAGGAACTTTTCATAGGATACTTCCATCGTAGGCTTGACGTTATCATACTCAATTGCTTGAGGCCCAACGGCATTGTACACAATGTCGATCCTGCCAGCTTGCTCAACCACACGATCCAGGTACGCGGTCACTGCTTTTTCATCCAACGCGTCAACTTCTGCGGCGTCAGCTTTTCCATTGGCAATGCGGATCTCCTTGGCAAGCTTCTCGATTGGATCCAAGCGCCGCCCCGATAAGAAAATACTTGCTCCCTCGTGGGAGAACACGCTAGCAATCTTGCTTCCGAGCGCCCCTGCTGCGCCAAATACAACTGCCACCTTGTCCTGCAACAACATAGTTCTCCGCTCATCTTCACTTAAGATTTGGTTTTGAATTTTCACTCTTTCAAATCACCTATCATCATTAGATAACGAAGGGTAAGTATTTAAGTTGGTAAGTGATGATATCGAAAGCAGGTGAACTAACAGTAACTTGTTAGAAGAACAAAGGGTCGAATGGATGCAGAAAAACATGAAGGTGTGTCCTATTAACAACACCTTCAGGCTAATGGGTAAGAAATTTACAGTATTGATACTTCGAAACATGATGCATCTTGGCCAAACGAGGTTCAACCAGTTCCTCGAGATCGAAGAAATCAATGCAAAGATTCTTTCAGCCAGATTGAAGGAAATGGAGAAGGACGGGCTAATAAAAAGAAAGATTTTCCATGAAAGGCCTGTCAGAGTCGAATATACTCTTACTGAAAAAGGTCAGGCTCTACACCCAGTACTGGATCAGATGGCCTCATACTCCACACAACACTGTGCTAAAGATGTATTCAAGGATGGAAAAGTAAGAGAACTTGAGGATGTATACGGGTACGATATTTAGTAGAAATAATGCAGCACCCTTTGCTTCGGCAAAGCCCGTGTAACGGAGCGGAATCGATGAATATTGTTTGGCAATAAACAAAAGCCTAACAAGACTGTCGATTTAGCACAGGTATTACCAAACATAGACGAAACGTCTTCTACACCTTCGTAGCCATAGACAAACAAGAAGGCTTTTATGTTCAGCCTGATATGAAATCTTAGACACCCCATTAAGTAATACTTGTTCACAAATTATTTGGAGTTGTTTTATTTTTAGCATCGTTAGGATTACGGTACAAAGAAAGAAGTAGACTTACTTCAATATTACTCATAGTAGGAGGAGCAATGATCATAACATTCTGGCTAGTAGTACAATCAATGACTTGGTTCTTGTACTTCTATATGGTACTTCGAAGCATGTATGATCTCCAGATTTTGCTGGGCGCTATAATAATGGGTCTAGGTGTGGTGAGAGTGTTTCAAGAATACAAAATGAAGGAGTACGATAGAAGAATGTCGAATCAGGTAGGGTCAACGTGATTATTAGGTAATATAGGTCTTAGTAGTAAGACTGTCGAAATAATATGTGAGTGAAACTGTATTTGGCTCACTTTTCCATCGATTATCCCTGCACCTATTACAAAATACTGTGAGAAAGAACAGTAAGTAAAAGTATATCTGCTCTCTTCAGTCTCCCCTTATTCCTTGTAATAATCAGCAAGCCAGTTCTCGATAGTGCGCGTGACGAGGTTGGCGGCATCGTGCTGGACAAAATGACCGGCGTTAGGAATTGTGAGCAAGGTCCACTCATTTTTCAGCCACTCCCAGGTGTTGTTCAAGCCGCCAGGCAGCAGAAATGGGTCTTGCAAGCCATGAATCTGGAGGACTGGCGCTTCAATTTTGATGACTGGCGACGAAGCATCTTGGTAGGGCGGACGAGGATAGTTCTGTTTGTAATAGTGCAGCATGGCCTCAAAGTCTGAGCGCCGGAAGGCCTCAAGGTAGTGTTCTCGTGCGGCGGAATCGTGTACCCAGGTACTGAGCGATTCTGGAGTGAGTCGCTTGTGTGCACCCTCTTTTTGGAATTTACGTGCGTAGGCGCTCTGCTTTTGCTGCTGTGAATTCTGTGCCAGTTCATGGATCAAGCCCCTCGGATGGGGCATATTGAGTATGATCAGGCGCTCAGTCATGGCTGGAAGATGGATAGAGAACTGCCAGGCTATGGCACCACCCCAGTCATGGCCGACGATGATGGTTTTGTCCCTTCCTAGATGTCGCATGAGCGCCCGGACATCCCCGATCAAGTGGTGCATCGAGTAACTCTCCCCACCGTCAGGTTTATCGCTTAGGTTGTAACCACGCAAATCCAGTGCAACGACCTGGAAGTGTTGCGCTAATGCGAGCATCTGATTGCGCCATGTATACCAGAAGTCTGGGAAGCCGTGAATCATAATGATTAGTGGTCCCAGGCCTATCAGGGCATAGTGGATTTTTACTCCCTGATTGTCAGCATAATGATGTGTAACGTACTTTTCGATGTCGCTTTGGACTATGGGGGTCGCGGTCTCCATATCTTTCCTTTCACATCTTTCTTTCTATGAATGATACTGGCTTGTTTCTTATGTCATGCCGGGCGCGGAGAGTGGAGAGCGCCTCGGGTGAGAGCGCGAAGATAGAGTCGTCTTTGCCTCCCAATAAGCGTCTAACCGCTCGCTTGGATGCCACCGCCAGAACATGTGCGACCATGCGTGGCCGGACCAGGGAACGTGGAGGAGTTGCGAGTGTTAGAACATTGAAGTATTCTTGGGCAATCTCCGGATCGACGATAGCGCTGTAGAGGACTAAGTCCAGATATCGGTGCAGCAAACGTAGACCTGAATTAGGACGAGCGCCTCTCAACCTAACTGTGGGTATACGCAGATCTTCGCTTGTCGCCAAGAGCCAGGCTGGGGATATGGTCTCGGCAAGTTGCTGCTGGAAATTCTGCTCAAAGTCCGCTCTGGGTGAACGCTGTTGTTCCTGTAAGCAGCCCTTGAGGGTCATGGCGTCAAGAGCACTGACTGTCATTCCTTGACCATAGATAGGATTGAACGCACATACAGCGTCTCCTATGACTATGAAACCGGGTGGCCATCGCTGCATTCGTTCAAAATGACGCAAATGATTCTCCGGTGTGCCATACCCACGAATGGGTGTCAATGGTTGTGCGATCCGCAGGGCTTCGTAGATAGTCGGATCAGGCAAGTCGCGCGCCCAGCGCAGAAAGCCATCTTCATCTATTGGGGGTACGATTCCCGCCATGCCGCCTAACGTCACGTGCCATCGTCCACGGTCAACCGAGAGAATAAGGCCAGCATGTTTGTTAGGTGGAGGTCCATTCACGATGAGATTTAGCCATTCAGCGGGAAACTGCTCGGGTTTAGCATAAAAACGGGAGGCATATCTGAGATTGGAGTTGATCGTCTCTACTGGGGGAGCGTCATACCCCAGTTCGACCAACCATTGTGGAGCCTTTGAATGGCGACCACTGGCATCGACAACGAGATCTGCATACAACCTAGTGATCCGGTCCTCCTGGCCCCGCTCGTGCATCTGAATGCCGATAACGTGTGTCCGGTCCTCCATGGCGAGTAGTCCTGTGGCTTCGGTATTGGCAATGATACGAACTTCTGGTCGCTTTGAGACACGGTCACGCACCTGCCATTCCAGCAGTGGACGACTGAAGCTAATGGTCTCCCCCGGCCTTTTTGGTAAAGGCAGCAAACCTTTTGGAGAGACAATGGCGAGCGGAACCATGTTAGATGCAGTAGCGGCACCGTTCGCGCGCAGGTCATTCATGATGCCGGGAAAGAGCTGCTCAAGAATGGGAAAGGCGGTAGGAAGTAATCCGTGTGCATGATATGATTGCGGAACGCCTTTGCGGTGGTCTGGTGTTGCCGGGAAGATGTCGCGGTCAAGAATTGTGACGTTATCAAACGAGTCGGCTAGGACACGAGCAGCAAAGAGACCAGCTAGACTACCTCCTATGACCAGTGCATGACTGCCAACCTTCTTCTGTGTATTCATCATCGTTTTATTGCCGCTCTTCATTGTTTGTTGTCTTCCTTTTCTTCGAACGAGAAAATGTCTAATAACCAGGAAGGAATCATGCTACCGGAATGATCAGTGCTACAGACGGTTAGTTTGTCTATCTGTGTCTTATTTTCACACGACGAGTAATTTAGTTCACTCCTTTTTGTCATATATACGTCTGAGGTAAACAGCCATTCATAAGATCTCCTTAACACGAACGGTTAAAATTGAACATTGATGTTAACTTGCAGCGACATTTGGACGAGCCTCTCGATGAGATCGTTAAGCTGCTCTTTGACCTTTCTAGTACTGATAGACTCACACTGCTATTGGCAATAAGAAGGGAACAAGATCTAAGAATGTCTCAGCTAGCTCTTACGATTAGAGCTACTATGCCGGAAACTTCCAGACATATAGGGCGGCTTACGGAAGCGAAATTAATAGAGAAGAATTCTAATGGCGCCTACAGTCTTACTTCCTATGGGACACTCCTTTTGCTTTTCCTATCGTCATTCGGTTTTCTTTCCAGGACTAGGGATTATTTTCTCTCACATGATTTATCGTTACTTCCACGAGAATTTATAGAAAGGATTGGCGAGTTATCTACGCATGAATATATAGCAAATGTTAGTGGTATTCTTCGTCACACCGAGCGGATTATTAATACAGCCAACGAGTATGTTTGGCTCATGGCTGACCAAGCTTTGATTACAGGTCCTTCTATTGCTCAAGGAATTTCAAATCGCGACCTATCTGTTAGGATTATGATACCAAAGAGTACTCACATACCAGAACGATACCAGCAAACCAAAACACTTCTAGGCGACAGACTCGAACTGAAACTACTCGCCGACGAAGATGTTAAAGTTGCCTTCGCTATGAACGAGAAGATTGCTGGGGTCACATTCCCAGACTTAAAAGGGAGGATGGATTTTAACTCTGGATTCACGGGTAGCAATATCAATTTTCATAAATGGTGTAATAACGTTTTCACTTTTTACTGGGACAGATCAAAAAAACCATTTCCGATGTCTAGCTGAAGTCATGATCTGACTTGTTAGGTTAGGTTAAGTTAATGTGCCAGTTAAGACTATTGTAGAATTGCTGAAGCTGCAAGATGTGTATTAGAGAAATATAATGTTAGTGGAGTTGCGCCATTTTAATTACTTACTATTTTAAAGATCTCAAAGGCAGCGCAATTAATGCTACCAAGATGTTTGCTAAATTCACCAAGATCGCCGAACAATTTGGTGGATTTTGTAACCCCTGGTTAGTGTAGGGACATTCCAGTCTTAAAACTTAGTTTATATAGTTTAACCGGCAGAAGCAGATTTGTAGGTGGTAACCTTAGAAACTCCAAGAACAGAGCAAGATGTAAGCACTCTCACAAGCTTTCCATGAAAAGCATAGTATCATAATTAAGCAACTCATTAAATGTTTAAATATCAGTTTTATTATAATATACTTCAATGTCAACAGCAGAATGGAAAAAAGCACAACTTGCCGCGGCTCTTGTAATCGGAATTTTTATTTCATCGCCAATGGCGATTGCGGCTAGTGCTGCTACTCAAAATGCATCTGCATCAGGAAAGGTAGGTAATACTATGGCAGCAAACGCAACACCTTATAGTATAGCTGGTGTTACCGGGTCAAACATCACCTTTGGAAATCAGCAGTTTATTGGCACAGAATATGACAAGACAATTAGTGTAAAACCAACGATTATAAATGGAACACCTGCATCCCAAATAGTTTTCAGGGGCAATGGACTCCTTAATGGTCTAAATGTTACTGATAATGGCAAAGGGTTTTTCATCAGTGGATCTCACGGTTGGATGTATTCTCAAGGCAATGGTGTCTGGTTGGCTAGGAATGGCAGTAATGGAATGGCAACCTATACTTTTCAGGGAATAGAACACCATGGTCCTGATGGGAAGTTAAGAGGTACTATATTTGATACTGTTAAAGCAACGGGTAAGTTGGCTTTTCTAGATAATACGGCCATTATCGACAAACATCAGGTAGATAAAGCTGGAAATATCATAACCAAGTTCTGGGAACTCAAATAAATTGGTAAATAAAAACGACTTTGAGCGCCTATTAAAGGAAATAGCAGCGGAGTAGATTTAGAATGATGAAAATAATTAACGCAAATCCTGGACTAGGTGAACCACTGACTGAAGAAGAGACAAGAAATTTTATGGCAAATAATAATAACAACTTGCTTATTCACTTAGGGTTTATAGATGAGGAAGGAGAACCAAAAGTAATCCCTGTTGTATATTACTTTGATGATACCTCTAACAAATTCTATATTACCACACCTAAGACATCAAAGAAGGTTCATAATTTAAGAAAAAAGAATATGATTGCCTATTGTATCGATGATCCCAATCCTCCGCTGAAAGGAGTCAGAGGTAAGGGAACGGTCAAAATCCATGAAGATATTACTCACAATATCAGCGTAGCTAAAAAGCTTATGTTAAAAAGCGTCGGAAGCCTTGACCATCCTATCGCAAAATGGACTTTGGCTGAAATAGAAAAGGGAAATAATATAATCTTGGAGATAACACCAAATTACTTTTCGACTTGGAGAAATGCCATTTCGCACATACTCAAAGACATCGGATAGAGGATATGGATAGAAAACGAAAAAGCAGTTGAGTGGATCCAAGGATACAACTGCCATAGACCAGTCCGTCTAGCTTTGACAAACCATACTAAATTAATAATGCAAAAAATTAGGTTTTGTTTTTTTCTTCTCCTTTGTCTCTACGTATTCTTTTAATGACTCTAAATTGTAATCATATATATCTTCAAAAAATTCTACTAGCTCTAACGTTCTTTTCTTATTCAAAGAATAAAACCTATTTTTTCCTTCTTTCCTTTCCCTTACCAAATCTGCATCCTTCAATATACGTAGATGAGATGATAGGGCTGGCAGAGTGAAGTTAAAGTGTCCAGCTATCTCAGTGGGGATCATATCCCTTCTCTTGAGCAGGAGCAAGATTTCTCTTCTACCATCATCTGATAATGCTTTCCATGGAGAACCCATAATGTTAATATTATATAAGTTAACGAAATATTTAAATGTTTAAATACTTACCGTTATCAATTTATTCTTAATGTCAACAACAGAAAGGAAAGAACAACAACAAGATAAAGAAAAAATAGAAATAAAGAAAAGCATAGTCATTGATGCTTCACCAGAAGTTGTTTTCAAAGCTATTACTGATCCAAATGAATTGACGAATTGGTTTCCGGATCAAGCCATTCTGGAACCCAAGGTCGGAGGTAAGATTAAATTATCTTTTTATAAAGAAGAAGATCATGAGCATAGAAAGTATGACTTTTTCCCAGAAGGGTCTATAACCGAATTTATTCCAAACAAGAAAATCTCTTATACCTGGCATGAACCGAACACAGAAGACTTTCCTAGAACACTTGTAACATGGGAACTGGAAGAAATCGAGGACAACAAAACTAGAGTCAAACTATTGCATACAGGGTTTGAAGCAGGTAAATTGTTCAGGCATGATGAAGGTTGGTCTCATTTCTTGAATCAATTACGTAACTACTGCGAAAAGAGCAAATAAAGCAAGTATAACTCTCTATGACACCGGATGAGGATGAAACCCTAGCTATATTCGACCATGCAAGAAAGGAGAGCCATGAATAAAATCCAATCACCAATGGAAGCAGAGGCTGGAAATCACGTCCAGATCCTCGTATCATGGGAGTTCAAACGCCTCCAGGTCTAAGACCATGAACACCGAGAGGAAGCAATTCTTGTGCAAGCTAATTCCGCCGCGACCGACCTTTGTACAAGACATGACAGAAGCCGAAAGAAATGTAATGCAAGAACATGCTATTTACTGGAAAGGCTTGATAGACAGAAGGATTGCGATCGTCTTTGGACCCGTTCTTGATCCGAAAGGATCAAAAACGAAAGAATGGTAAGCAATTGCAACATCTTTGGTTGCGATGTTACTAAATTGTTAGCAGACCTATTGTAATAGGCTGGCTTCAACTTTACTATAGAATCAATCAACATTTGCTTAGGCTAACTAGTATTTTACAGATTAATCTGTTTCGTGATCAAGTTTTGAAAATCTCTGTCTGACATATTTCTTCTCGATTCTAACGCCATAGCAGCATCTTTTCCTACTGTATACCTAAAATAAGGATTATCGGAGGTAACTGCTTATAGAATAACTTTTGCAACTTCAGAGGGATGTGTTAAGTTTTGTGCCCATTGTTTGAAATATTCTGACATACTATTCTGCATTGATCTATATGGTGAGTTAAGAGGATCTGAGGTTTTTGCAGCCATCTTCAAATTCTTCAAAAAATTCGAACCAACTCCTCTAGGTCCTATAACTATTATTTTGATTCCAAATTGTTCTACTTCATATTGTATAGATTCAGACAGACCTTCTAAAGCAAATTTGGTTGCATGGAAGTGATACCCGTCGACTAGGTATTGCAACTACTTATAACAATAGGTTTACACTGTTAAGGGTGATGGATTACCGACCGTATATGAAAAGATTAGAATCTGCTTTTGAAAAAATTAAGGCTGCAGATAAAATTCAAGAGGATCCATGGCAGGAGGTTGTATTAAGAGAGTTAAATGAAATATCGAAGGATTGTTCCAAGGAATTGCAGACGGAAACTGGGCAAATTGGCAATAAACGTGTATATCAGTTAGGACTTGATGAATGGCCGCCCGCAAGAATTCTGTCTCTGATACTTCCCTTATCTGCATGGGTCGGCTGGATAATGCATGAAAAACACGGATCAAGCGAGGAACGGCCATTCTCATCAAGGGTTTGCCTTGAAATGATACAAGACGCTTTTGGTTATGGAGTGCATCTATCAGTCCATAAACAAATACCATAACTGCTGTAACAATTAGGATTATTGACTGCTATCGATTTGATAACCAAAGTAATACTACTAAATTTAATCGCAGCCTATTCGTCATGTTGTCAGCTGAAAATATAAACTCGTCAGTAAACATGGTAAGCGTGGTGAACATCGTAAAGGGTGAAGACAATAGGAAGTACTTAGAACCTATTCATCTACTGACGAAAAAGGCGAAGACTATTTTCCTTATTCCGAAATATTTTTAGCGTGCTTTCACCCTGAGTAGTAAGAATAACATTACTTGGATCACCTTCGTACTCTACTTCTACCAGCGGATTATCTGATCCTGATACTTATAGAATTGAGTAATCCCTTTATCTTACTGTGTTTGGTTCCGAATGAAGCGTTCTTGTCAATTATACCTGCCTCTTCCAATTCTTGTATAAGTTTCCCTTTTCTTCATCATTTTTGGTCTACCTTCTACCCCCTTTTCTTTTACACTAGCTAGTATTCTTAGAACAGCAAGTGACTCCGTTTGCTGAAGATCTCTATCTTTATTGTTAAACAAATAACTTAAACTTTTCAGAACTAAGAGATGCTCTAAATACTAAATACTGCCTTGTTGACGACCGCTTTGTGAGTCCTGCTGAACATTACCCTTCCTTGAATAAATATTTCATCATATCGTCGGAATTTCTGTATTGCAGAAAAAAATCTAATGTAAGTATACGCAATTCAAATAACTTAGCTAATCTAAATTGGCAATGGAAAGGCGAAATATTGGGAGTAGTACTTTACCTTATACTTCTAACTCTGAACGCATCAATGAGGGAATTGATCCTGAAGTAATGGTAGTTCAAACGTGGGAGAATTCTCAATTCCCTCCAGATAGATTTTACTTGGTGTACAATCTTTAAAATGACCTTTTATATACAAGCGGAATCACATCTATTATGGTGGTACCGTCTCTAAGAGTTTGTAGGTAATCAGCATGACGATTTTTTGTCACTTATTGGTAAAGG
>JBPYDU010000015.1:0-5515 GCA_051985995.1 Candidatus Nitrosopolaris sp. | reverse complement strand
GGGTTAAAACAAATAACAGGGGCTTCCAATTTACCGGCGCCATGCTGAGCATTAGCATTGTTGGTGTGGCTACTGCTCCTTGTACTGTTAGTAGGACTAGTGCTACTAACAGTACTCTCGGCATCACATTCCTTCATAGGCCATCCATAATTTCCGCCCGGTTTTATTATGTTAATTTCATCGTTGCCTGACCGACTATCGTCCAGTGCATAGAGAATGTTTGTCTTTGGATGCCATGCAAGTCCCAGAACATTTTGAAAGCCGTAGGCATAAACTAGCGAGCCTGGAAGCGGGTTATTACGAGGGATAGTTCCATCAGGATTAATTCGTAAGATCTTGCCAGCAAGTGAGTTGAGATCCTGCGCAAGATCGGGTGTTATTGCGTCTCCCGTCGCAACATATAATTTGTTGTCAGGCCCAAACTTTATTCTCCCGCCGTTATTGAATTCCGCAGCTGGGATAGCATCAATCATCACTTTCGAATAAACAACTTTGTCGGCAATTACTTTGAGCATTAGGACTCTGTTGTATATTTTGTTTCCATTTGCATATGTGAAATAAGCATACATTAAATGATTTTCAGTAAAATTAGGGCTCAAGGCAAGGCCAAGTAACCCCTCTTCTCCGAGCTGCACAGCTCTAATTTTTAGAATCAAGTGCAGAGTAGGTTTTCCATCGTTAACACTCATCATCATAATATTACCCATTTTTTCGGCAAAAAATATTTTCCCGTCTTGTGAAATATCTATGGCCGATGGCGATTCTATGTTTTCCACAATCGAACTAATTCCAAATCCGCTATCCGCGGCACTGATTCTGGCGCCCCCACCAGCAACAACGATCTTAGCATTGGAACTAACCATACTACTTCGAGGTTCTGGTAATAGGATCGTAGTCTGTGCAGGAGTTAATAGAATCGTTAAGGTCGTTGTGATAATAACTGCTATGGAAGCAGCGACGGCTAGGATAAGGCGTCGTCGAATCATGGGTAATAGGAATGCTGGGCGAAGGTTTTTTAATGTAATCCCGAGGATCTTTTGCTATACAATTATGAAAATTTCTGATATTATGGTAGACAAAGTTTTCTCATTGTCATTAGAAGACACCGCAGCGAAGGCTCTAAATATGATGTATGAAAACAACATTAACCAGCTACCAGTAACTGACAACGACGGCGGAAAGTATGTGGGAATGATATTTGCAAAAGAATTTCTTAACCTCAATACTACGCCTTCATCAAAATTAAAAAACCTCATTGCAAAGACGCCTATTTTGAGTCCATCCGATACTATTGAAAAATGTACCCAATTAATTGTAACTACCGGCAATCGAGCATTGCCTGTAGTTGAAAAAGAAAAATTGATTAGCATAGTTAGCGAAACCGACGTGACACTAACTGCGAATTTTGGTCATGCGGGAGTGGATGAGGTCATGTCAGGAGCGATAGTCATTGAAGAGGACTCCACGCTGGCTAACGCATTGGCTAAAATGCGCAGGTACAACATTTCACGTTTGCCGGTAATAGAGTCAAACGGGATACTGACAGGTATTATCAATGCTTTAGAAATAGCCAAGATCATGGCGACACCTAAAGAGAGAATTGGGAAAGCCCCTGGCCTCCGGGCCTTGACAGCAGGGACTGCCATTAGTGAGGTAAAAGTCAAAGATATTATGAGAAAGGCAATATCAGTCGAGAGGGGAACCAAGCTTAACACGCTTGTCGAAAATTTCAAAAGAAACGAAGAAATCGTTGTTGTCGGAGACGGGAGACCGATTGGTATAGTTACTCCTAGAGATGCTCTAGAAATAACACTCCCTCACCGAAACGAACCCAGTATTCATATCGCTCATGTGGATGGGGACGCACGAAGGACTATCGAAGAACAAATGGCCAGATTCTTGAAGAAGATTCAGGGAAAACTTGAGAATATTCAATCCGTAATCGTCTATGCAGACATACATAAGACCAGGAAATATTCTGTGAGAGCAAGACTAATTTCTTCTAGACGTGTAATCGATGCAAAAGCTGTGGGCTATGACCCAATAAGTGCGTGCAAGGAATTAATATCGAAGCTTGACAGACAAATAAGATCCGAACACAGTCAGAAACTAACACATAGACAACACATGAAGGAATCTGTAGATGAGGATAGTAGATTCGCTCAGACAATGGAATAAAGTGGCGCAGATGAGGAGATTTGAACTCCTGATCGCCCGAGGGCGAATCGGCTTGCTTTCAGGGTATTATATGAGAGAGGTATATAATAGACTAGCTCAAGGCCGACGCATTTTTGTGTTCTCGGAGCTTTCTTGCTACCTGTGAGAAGACCACTCTGCCACATCTGCGCACGCGTGTTTGATTACGAGTCTGCTTACTATTATGTGTTAACTAGTTCTTCGTCGGGCGATTGAATCCGTGATAACAAGTGCTCTTATTTTTCTTAAATTGTCTTTAGGTAACCCTAAATATATTAAATTGTCCATATTGATAGACTATGGGTGAAACAATCGAGCTAGACAACTTTGATGTCAGTTTTTCTTTTCACTGTCCAAAGTGCGAGTATTTGAACGAAGAAATTTCAGCGAATGAACTATCTAGTGGCAACGCGGTATGTGGAATGTGTGAGACTCTTTTTAAAATGGAAGGGCTAGATGCAATTAAAATCATTGCCTCGCTGGAATAAGTTAGTATGATTTTACCTCCACGTAAAATATTATAAAAGATGCTGCAATAGCTTTCGTTTATGACCAGACTAACCTGTTGACTGTCGACAGCGGGGCTATGATGATGGCTTTTATTACTTCGATAGGTTATGATTGGTTCTAATAATCTTAAAATATCTACTCAAAGAGTTAAAAAATCAAACGATGACATTACCGAGTAGGAAATCAATTGATGGTCCAGCCAGGGCACCTCACAGGGCAATGTACAAGGCAATGGGTCTTACAGACGAAGATTTGGATAGACCGATAGTTGGTGTATCATCTACGTGTAATGAGGCGACTCCTTGCAATATTCACCTATGCAAGCTTGCGCAAAGCTCCAAGAAAGGAGTTAAAGATTCTGGATGTACGCCAAGAGAATTTACTGCCATAGCGGTATCTGATGGAATAGCTATGGGTCATGAGGGAATGAAAGCTTCTCTGGTGAGCAGAGAGATTATAGCTGACTCGATAGAGGTGATGGTAAGAGCTCATCAATATGATGCTCTCGTAGGTCTCTCAGGTTGCGACAAGAGTTTGCCGGGGACTTTGATGGGGATGGCTCGACTTAATTTGCCCGCTATATTTGTCTACGGTGGTACGATCATGCCTGGAGATTGGAACGGCAAGCCTGTCACAATCCAAGATGTCTATGAAGCGGTTGGTATGTTTGAGGCAGGTAAAATGACCAATACAGAGCTAATCAGTTTGGAAAATGTTGCCTGTCCTTCCGCGGGCTCCTGTGCAGGAATGTATACAGCTAATACTATGGCTTCGATAAGCGAAGCAATCGGAATGGCGTTGCCTGGAAGCGCTTCTGCCCCTGCAGAGAGTCAGAGAAGATCGGAAATATGTTATGATACAGGTAAAGCAATTTTCAATTTACTAGAAAATAATATTCGTCCAAAAGATATAATGACTTTTGACTCTTTTGAAAATGCTATTGCAGTAGTCAATGCTATTGGAGGCTCAACAAATTCAATCCTCCATCTGTTGGCTTTATCACGGGAAATAGGAGTTAAACTCAATGTGAGAGACTTTGAAAAAATCCGAAAAAGAACTCCACATATTGCCGATATGAGGCCAGGGGGATCGTATGTGATGCTTGATCTTGACAAGGTTGGAGGTGTTCCTGTGATCTTGCAGAATCTATTAAAAAAAGATTTGATCCATGGAGAAGTCATGACTGTTACCGGTAAGACTATGAGCAAAAATCTTGAATTAATACAATTTCAGATCCCTTTCTCATCCGCTTCGTCTTCAGAATCTTCCTCTGCCTCTTCCTCACTTTCCTCATATTATTTACACCAAAAGGTCGTAAAACCCATTGAAGATCCAATTCATCCTGTAGGTACTCTGGCAATTCTCAGGGGTTCGCTGGCGCCGGACGGGGCTGTGGTCAAAATTGCCGGGCTGAATTCGACTAGATTTGTTGGAAAGGCTTGCGTCTTTGAAGCTGAGGAAGACGCTTTTGAAGCGATATCGAAGAGAAAAATAGTTGAGAGGGATGTAGTGGTAATAAGGTATGAAGGCCCAAAGGGAGGTCCAGGAATGAGGGAAATGCTCGCCGTTACTGCTGCCCTCGTTGGTCAGGGGCTTGGAGAAAAGGTTGCGATGGTTACCGATGGAAGATTTTCCGGTGCAACCCGAGGATTTATGGTAGGTCATATTTCGCCTGAGGCTATGGTGGGGGGTCCAATCTCTTTGGTAAAGGACGGAGATATTATAGATCTTGATATCAAAAGGGGGAGAATCGATTTACAGGTATCGAAACCAGAAATACAAAGAAGACGAAAGAAATGGAAGCCAATCAGACCTCATTACGTCAGAGGCGCCCTAGCCAAATACGCTTCTTTGGTTAGCTCTGCATCCGAGGGTGCAGTGACGGTTCCTGTATGATAGTGATCTATTTTGATCAAGTAAATTAAACTAAATTACGTTCTGTTAACGAGAAATTTGGTTCTAAGAAAAATATACTAACTACGGTTTTACAATAGCATTTATTATAAAGCTGGAATGTTTCTTGAAAATTTAGTACCGGTCTCTTCTCTAATGAAAATTAACCATGGAAGACTAAAAGGGCTTTATTGCCTGTGCGGCCCCTGTATATCTATTTTTTTCGTGCTCCGGGTTGAGATAGGGTGTTACTCTTTTTTATAACTAGGTAGTTCGTTCTTTTTTCTGAGGTAAACAATCAGAACTATCAAAATTAGTCCGATCAAGATATAGTTTGTAGGTGGACGAAGAGCGTCGGTAATTACTCCCAATTGTGGTATGACATAAA
Organism: Candidatus Nitrosopolaris sp.; assembly: GCA_051985995.1. Classification (GTDB taxonomy): domain Archaea; phylum Thermoproteota; class Nitrososphaeria; order Nitrososphaerales; family Nitrososphaeraceae; genus Nitrosopolaris. The sequence goes on along the minus strand of JBPYDU010000015.1, from coordinate 528 downwards.
CCACCTTACCAATGTAGTTTTGTTGAAAGATAGGATAATCTAGGGAGGGGATCGAACCATCGTTAGCGTCTCCCTTAGTCCTGAGAATTCTATCGCCGTGGGTGTCAGTTACTATCTGAGCGACTCTATGTACTATAATTTCGTGCTGTCCTGAGTCTGTCGTTCCAAATGTTCTGAACACGATGATGTCTCCCACTTTCAAGCTATCAAACGGTACGTTGTGGCTAATGATAACGAAATCACCTATGTTGAGATTTGGTATCATACTACCGCTGGCAACAACGTAGAATGGATTTGACACACCAAAAGCAAATCGAATACCAAGAAAGATGATTGCGATGCCGACAGCAATTATTATTACATATTTTATTTCTTTTCTGACCAATTGACCATCAAGCCTTTTGTCCTAAATTCTTTTTCTCTTTTTGTGTTTGTGCCATACCTGCAATATCTATTTATCTATCCAGACTCGGGGTAGTTGACGTTCTACGGAAGTTTACAACATCAATATAATGGTACTGCTACTCG
>JBPYDU010000014.1:0-39578 GCA_051985995.1 Candidatus Nitrosopolaris sp. | reverse complement strand
CGGTGCTCGAACATTTAATTTACAAGATTTTTTCATGGTGAGATTATGAAAATTCCGTTCATCGTTATTCCAGCATAGGATGCCGGTGCTCGAACATTTAATTTACAAGATTTTTTCATGGTGAGATTATGAAATATCCGTTATAAATTTGCTATATGAGAATTCATAATATAGATATCCTTATCTTCCTTTGCGGAATACAATACTCAACAAACACACTAACCTCGAAACTCATATTTATGACCTTTCGGCAAAACAATATTGCTGCGGTATTGTTACAACTTACTCCCACGCTCATGTATATAAGACCGAAGACAACAGATCATCCTAAACTGATCGTCAAAGCTAATTTAATCTGTTAGGTTTTTTGTATTTGCCTTGGATTTGCTTGTTCGTCTCTGCCAAAGGATCCAAAAGATTATTGCAATTGTTGAAACAATTGCAATGGTATAAAGATATCCAGAATATTTATCGATGTGCTTCCAATTGATTCCTAGTTCTATTCCAGCGTATGTGAGCATAGCATTCCAAATGAGGGAACCAGCAAAAGTATAAACAGCAAACTTGACAAAGCCAGTCAATCCGATACCTGCAGGTAAAGAAACGTAAGTCCTTACACCAGGCAAAAGCCTTCCAACAAAAACAATTTTTTCACCATATTTTTCAAATAATCGCTCAGTGTATTCTAGATGTTTCTTTCTAAACAAGATATATTTTCCATATTTGATAATTACAGCCCTTCCAAGCCTTAGACCAAGGTAGTAAGTAGCAATAGAACCCACTAGGTTTCCAAATGAACCAGCGAGCACCACACCTATCGATCCCAATTTTCCAACCGAGACGAGAAAACCAGAAAACGGCATTATGACCTCGCTCGGTATGGGAATTAGTGCACTCTCGAGTATCATGAGAAGAAATATCCCGACATAACCGAGGTTTGAAATAAATGAGGTTATGAATTGTACTAATGGAGAGAGTATTTCGGTTATCGTTATCATTTATCGATATTGTCAGCTACTAAGGATTCATAGACGGATATTTTAACTAGCTTTACTTTATCTACCAACATATGAAATCGATTTTCCTATATGTATTTTTACGTTTGAACTAGGTTGTGAATGTAAACTGTTCCTCCAAGTAGCAGTGAGCAAATAGAAACGATCAGAACAACAACACAGGAAGGATGTGCTCTTCAATCGCCCCTAGCCAGGCCGACACAAATGTCCCATAGTAAAATGCTCCAAATTTTTCTTAACCATTCATTTCCTCGAGTGTTAAACGGGATAGAAAGCTATTTTGCAAGAGCTTAGTAAACTGGCGACATTAGCTATTGTTCCGTTACAGGAAACGTTCTTTAAAAAAATACATTGTTGGTTTGATTAAAACCAAATTGATTTAATAATAATACCTCAGATCCATAATCATTTAGATATTGGTAGCGGCCTTAGTGTAATCCTGTATATTGTAAGCTGTCAATTCGAATATCATATCTATTTGCGAAAGTTAATTTTCCATCAGGTAAATATGTTCTACAATCCGGTTGTTGTGGCTTTATATTCGCAAATCCTTTACAGTTTAACGACATAAGTAGATATGTACCGGTCCTAGCAAAATTGTAATATTTAGCTACTATACTAACCACTGACGGCTTATTCGTACTAGTGAGTCAATGATATGATTGCTATGAATTATGTCAGCAATAACGAAGCAGTATACAATTCATAATTCGATGATTTGAAAAAACAAGTCTAAAGCCATTAACTCTACTATTATCCGATATCCAAGGTGCTATTACAATGTCACAAGCTAGTCCAAGATTACCAATTGGTCCGGCTTTGCTGGGTAGTGAATTTATATTAATAGCATTACACATTTTTAATTATAATGACAAATTTAGACGCAAAATGGTCAGTCTTCGCCATTGTCGCGATGACGCTGGTACTTCTGACGGGCGTAACCTTCGCCGGAGCTGGGCCAACCTTGGCTGTTAAGAAAAGTAGTACGTCTGCCACAGCACCTAATCATATCAAAGGTGTGAAGCTTCTTCATGTTCATACTTACAAGCCATCAACCGTAGGCGTTGGAAGTACATTCAGTATAAGGGCCATTGCATTTAACAACTCTACAGCTTCAATTACATTTGCCAATGGAACGTGTGCTTCACCATTATCCATAACTTTTAATAAAAATGTCATGATAGAACCTCAGCCTGCAGCTGCCTCGTGTAAAGCAGCACCGCAATCGATTACTCTAAAGCCTGGAGAGCAGTCGCCTGTCCTAAGTCCAAATCTTTCAGGAATAGCCTATAGGGCCACAGCTCCAGGGATGACCAACGCAACGATCGCTTTCAAATATGGAGTTGAGCCCATAACTGGTAAATCCCCTATTGGCGATAGTATTACGAAAGTGCTCACATTTAATATCCGTGCCACAGGTCCGATACCTGCTGGTCCACACCCTAGTTCGCAGCCAAATCCGCTGAAGCTCCCCGTACCGTAACCTAGAGGAAAATCTTCTTATTTATCTCATCAATTATTGCGACTATTGTGGCGGTGTAAGTAATGTTGCTTAGTTAACAACCAGCTATTGTATTTAATGACTGTTTGTGACGCTCTCTTCGCAAATTTTTAATGATGCATCAATAAGCCTCAAATAGGAATTAATTGCTGCCCGCAACGCAGGAATATCTGGACTCTCTAGTTCCAATAAAATACTGGAATTAGTACCCTCATCATTTATGAGGGTAATTTTCGTTTCGGAACCTGATGCTTGAGCCTCATGACTTTTTGTGTCTGCGCTTATGGCAGCGTAGATAGACTTGGCGAGATTGCCAGGGCCAGAGAGCGTTACTGATTTAAAGGAAATCTCTATTTGGGCTTTGCAATTTGCCGGTATCGACATCATAGGCCCCTGCGGCAACTTTGTAACAGCATTTAGGGCAGTACCAAACACCTGATGCGATTCGATAAAATTTATTCGAACCACACGAAGGGCATCTTCTTTTTTGCTTGAGCGTTCGATACGCCATACTGTACCTCTTGCGTACAGTTGCTCCAAATTTTATACCAAGACCTTTTAATATAGTCTGCCCTTGCTTTCTTCTACTTACCAGCCTTAGTCAACTCCCTTAGTTTCGCTCTTATCTCCTCACCTTTAATCCTTGCCGTTGCTGCCGCCCTCTTTAACTGTTCTACCGTAAAGGTACCTGTTGATCCCTTCTGCACCGCGGCAAAGTTATGATCTGAATTTGTAGTAATAGTGATTCTTGCGTCCATACATGCCTCCTCTTCTGCGGTTGGATCTAGAATCACCGACTCGCTTATCCTAACTGCCGTAATTGAAACAGGCAACGTGGTAAGTGGTGGATCTTGTTTTTCTCCGGTGTCAACGACTTTCTTATCCTGTATTTCAAAGACGGGAAGTTTACTATTCATCAATGCTGAAACTGCTGCATAAGAGGTGGCATCAAACAGATTCCCATCGGCATTGATAACACTGCAGTCGACAAATATTACATAGACTATCTCTCCGGGAATTAAAACTAACTTAGTTAAATTGAGCATTTCGGATTCTCTTATTCCGCGGTCTACGACTCTTGCTAGTTCTACCGTTTCTTCATCAGGGGGACCAGGTTCGATATAGGGTGAAGCGGTTGGAAGCACCTCTGCGGACAGAATTAATGCTCCCTTATTTTCGAGCCCCTCGAATGGTTCGCCGGTCTCCACCTTTACTCCGGCTACCACTTCTGAATTACCGAGTTTGACCCTCGCTGATCCATTCGCTTTCCTTATTAAGCCTACTTCAATTTCGATAGGTCTTATTTCATCAAGATTTCTTCCATCAAGTCTTTTTCCTTTTGAGATAGAATCCCACATTTGCTGTTTGCGCAGGTGTTCTACTATTATTGTTGAACGTTTTGATGAGCTCATTGTTCCTCTTTCAACTCTGTTTCGTTGCCGAAATACTTTTGCATTAACGCCTTTCTTTGAAGTTCATAGACAATCTTGCAGCCTTTTACGGCTTCGTCAAGACATTGATTAAATTGTTCTTCATTTAAAATGCCATCAAGCTGTAAGAGGGTAACCTGTTCGAGATGCGGCATATACGCCACCGGCATATCGGCATCTCCTTCTTTATCCTCAGTATCATTAATATCTATGACGATTCTGTCGTCGACTTTACCTGCCGCACACGCCGACACGATATCTCTCATGTTAATCCCAGCATCAGCCAAGGCTACAGATGCCGCGGTAATACCAGCACATCTGGATCCCCCATCTGCTTGCAGCACCTCAACGAATACATCGATTGCTGCGCGTGGATAATCTTCCAACATCAAAGTAGGCTCCAATGCCTCTCTCATCACCTTTGAGATTTCAACTTCCCTCCTAGAAGGAGCAGGATTCTTGCGGGTATCCGTAGAAAATGGCGTCATATGATATCTGCATCTTATAACACATCTATCAGGAAGGGCCATATGTTTAGGATGTACTTCCCTCGGACCATAAACTGCGGCTACAATTTTATTCATGCCAAATTCGATGAACGCTGAACCGTCTGCATTTTTTATCACTCCGGCTGTGATTTTTATTTCCCTCAACTGATCTCCGGTGCGACCATCAGTTCGCTTTCCGTTTTCATCTATCAAACTTTTAGTTTGTGTCATTATACCTTTTCGCCCTTTTCTGCCTCTTCTTCTAGTTCTTCCTCGACTTCTTGAATACTAGACTGCGATTCGTTATTCTTAGGTACATTTTGTTGTTGAGATTGAGACATTTCTGCTGATGAGGAATCAGATATACTCAGCAAAGTTTTCACCCTCTGTGTTAGATTGGCTGTGTGCGCTTCTTCCTCAACCATCCTGATTGCCCTAACCGCCAATTTTATTCCCTCTGAATTTCTACCAGTTACAACTATGATCCCGTTCTGACCAATTAAAACCCTAGTATGTGTAGCCTGTTCAATCGTCTGTATCATAGAACCGCGTTTTCCAATAAGTCTCGGAACGCGGGTAGCAGAAATCTTAACAAACTCTCCTCTAGGAACTTTGCCTAAATCTTTATCCTGGATCGTTATCATCGGATCCCTTGTTCTATCAAAGGCGATAATCCTCGCGGTAATTAAATCACCTATGGCCAATTCTCTCCCCATATCGTCCCTGGCCGGAGAAAAATCTCTGCCAAAGACGTCTTGCGCAGGCAGGTGTGCGGAGAAACATGAGTTGATGTCCACTTCCCATGACAGAGAAGAATGATCCATTATCTTGCCTATCACAATATCATTCACCCTGGGAATGTATATGCCAGACAATGGGATAACTTTGACACCTTCTCGCCCGGCTTCCGCAATCCCGATCCTCGTAGCAATAATAGAATTGCCTGCTTTAATCACGTTCAATAAGGGTCTGAAGTTTCCTTCTATGATTCTGTCACCAGGAACGACGTACTTCCTTCTAATTTCTTGCATGTTTTAACAATTCACCCCTTCAATTGGGGCCATATCAGTTAAAAGCTCTATTTTCATTTTTTTGTCTCTACCACCTGGGTGGATAAGACAGACTTATATTTTAAGTGTCTAAGCCCATCTTACCCAATTTAACCTTCGATTACTTGAGCCGTCCCTTTTGATATTGATCCTATCCTATCCAATAAAGAACTCCTCATTCCCGCGTTTATTTCTAATCTAACCCGTAAAGACCCGTCCGCGAGCCACTGCTCCTCCTTAAAGTTAGCGGTAGTTTTCAATAAGCTATAGGAATGTGCCGAGAATTGAGCAGGAATAGTTACAGTCAGTAATAAATTCTCTGATTTGAGCGGCAAAATCCTTCTGAGAGCATCAACTACGTTTTTTGCTTGGTCTTCAGCCGGCTTGAAGGGGTCGACTGTAAGTCTCACCTCGCTCATTGCACTCTCGATTCTCGTTACCGGATGGGGAAGATGCGTCTTTGGATCTACAAAACTTTTGTTTATATACTGAATAATTTGTTTCCTCTTTTCCTCAACCATTTTTCGGCGCTGGTCTGTTGTGAGGCTGAGGTCACCTTTGGAGAGTATTTGCACGACAACTTCCATTGGATCCGTTGTCTTAAAGTACTTCGATAATTTTTCACTCGCCGCTCTAGAACCTTTATTGGCATCAGAATATATTTCATCAGAAACAAGCACACCTGATAGGTCAGTTCTTTTGCCAAGTTTATACTCCAGAGCAGGATCAGGTTTGACAAGAATCTCAAATTTGTTCCCGTCTAACGTTAGACGTACTGTAGAAATTTTACTCTCGACCATTTGACTTGTGAAAGAGTTCTTTTGGAAATATATATATCTGCATGTCAGCACCGGATTTGCCATCCTTCCCTACGTCTGCTGGCATTGGTGTGGTGTGGTGTAGATGAAGGTTCTAGGTCTTGGCAAATTAGCAATAAAGGTCTCGTCTGGTCTTCCCGGAGCCTCTGCCCTTGCGACCATTTGGCTGCGTCTGACTTAGTATAATCTATGTCTGGCCTCCATAATGGATAACAGAATCATGTCACTGCATTTAGTTTATTATAACCTTATCGATAGCTCTTACCAACGTATACTAATTACCATAAACTTCTAGCCTGAGAGTAGTTGCATCTCGCAAGATACAAAGAGGTCGGTAGTCAAAGGCATACGTAGGCATTTAGTGAGGATATTCATAAAATTTACTTCCTTCGGTAGATTTTTAAGGACGCCTTGATCAAAGTCTGAAATAGAGATTGACTTCCATTTCTGCCGAGGTTCTTGAAAGAACAGATGAGAGGGTCGTTATTAAATTTAACAATATTTCTAGACAATATATTAACGCTATTAGAAGAATGGCAATAAGTGAGGTCCCAACCCTGGCCATTGATGATGTTGTAATTCTCGAGAATTCATCTGTAATGCATGATGAAGCTGTGGCTCATAGATTAGGACTTATCCCCTTACGGACAGGCCTGGATCGATTTGTCATGCCTCAGGATTGCGATTGTAAAAGTACTCTAGGGTGTTCAAAGTGCAGAGTGTTACTAGTATTGGATTCTGAAGCAATAGAAAAGACGAAAATCGTCACTTCCGGTGAACTTCTATCTGAAGATGAACTTGTGAAGCCAGTCAGCAAAGATATTCCAATAGTTGTTCTTGCACCAGCCCAGAAGCTCAAATTTGAAGCGTACGCAAGGTTAGGGGTTGGAAAGGATCATGCAAAGTGGCAGCCAACTTCAGCTGCAATTGTCAAAGACGGAAAGGATGACAGTGAGTCAATACTTACAATTGAAACTAACGGGGCGTTGACGGCAGAGGAAACGGTTGGCGCAGCCATGGAAAAGTTGAACACGAAAATGAAGGGCTTTAATCAAGTCGTGCGATCTCTTGAGCCAAAAGGACCGAGGTAGATTTAATTGGGGAGTCAGAATAACCGACGGAATATCCAGTATGTTTGCTAACACTTTAGTCAGTAATATAGTATGGGCCTTACGGAAAGCCTTTAAGAAGAATAAAACCTCGATCTGGAGATCCCTCGAACATGAGATATCCAAAGCTAGATCAATTAGAAGAGAGGTCAATATATCCCGATTGTCATCTGTCACTAAAAATGGTGAAGTCATCGTCGTCCCTGGCAAAGTTCTAGGATCTGGAGAAATGGATCATAGGTTAACAGTTTGTGCCTTTTCTATTTCAGAAATGGCAGCAAAGAAGATCACAGACGTTGGCGGGAAAGTTATAACCCTTAACGAATTGATAGACAGATACCCCGACGGCAGAGGAGTGCGAATAATTGGCTGAACACCAGGAATTGAAAAAATCTCAGCAGAAATCAGATCCCCTGTCTTCTAAGACTGAACAAGGCGCGCTTGTAGTAGTAAACGGGGCTGGATGTATTGCAGGAAGGGTGTGCTCTCATGTCTCTAAATTGCTTCTACAAGGACATAGAGTGACGATTGTAAATGCAGAGAAAGCCGTGTTATCTGGACATAGATACAAGACAATCGAACTTTATAAAAAACATCTTGAAATCAATTCTGCAACGAATCCAGTACATGGACCATTCCATCCTCGAAGACCAGATAGAATACTGACTAAGATGGTAAGGGGAATGATACCAAAGCGTAAGACCAGCGGCATCGAAGCATTTAAGCGATTAAGAGTTTATATCAGCATTCCCGATCAGTTGAAAGAATTTAAAATGGAATTCTTCGAAGACTCCAAAATAAGTAAGCCGGCGTCTTACTACATTACAATAGGAGATGTTGCCAAGGAGATCGGATGGAGTGGAGAGATGCGTGGTAGTCAATAAAACAGACCTCTATCCAGGACAGCGTAAAACTTGTCGAGCCGTGGCTACAATTTCAAAAGGCATCGGCCGGGTAAGGATCAATAATATCCCCGCCGAACTTTTGGAACCACAGATAGCTAAGGAATTGGTATTAACTCCTCTGAACCTTTTAGGTGAGCTAAGAAATAAAGTTGATATTAGTGTCAAAGTCCAAGGCGGAGGATTCATGGGACAAGCGTTCGCTTCTGCGGTTGCAATTTCCAGAGCGCTAACGGGCGAGGGAAAAGGTGGAAGGGATCCGAGAGATCATCCTTTAACAAAGGGCGTACGTGAAGAGATTCGAAGAAAAATTACAGAATACGATAGACATCTGCTGGCGGGTGATCCCAGACAAAGCGAGTCGAAAAAATTCGGAGGACCAAGTGCCCGACGTAGGAAGCAGAAATCGTATCGATAGAATCATATAGTATGAAAAGGTGTGCAATTGCTCTAGGATCCTGAAGGTTTCCATACTCTTGTTTTAATGATTTCAGATGAGATCTAATTTCCTAATAAATGGCAAGTTATCAGATTCAGGTCAAGTAATCTATATATAGTAAAATACGCCGCAATCGGTACGATGTCGTTGGAATCACATGCAGCGACCCTGAATGCAATTTCTGATGACAAATCTCTGCTTGTGTTCAAGACTATAGCGATGACCAGCCCCGATAGCAATTCTCTGCGACGCAAATCTAAACTGACACGTAAACAATATTATACACGGATCTCTAGATTAATAAGAGCTGGTCTGATTAAGAAACGAAATGGGAAGTATTTTCTAACCGCCTACGGAAAAATTATTTATGACGCTCAGAAGATAATTGAAAATGCACATTCAAATTACTGGAAACTTAAAGCCATTGATTCACTTGAAGTAACTGACGATGAAAACTCTATAAAGGAGCGTAGGAAAATTATAGACACTCTAATAGAAGACAAAGGTATCAAAGAATCCCTCCTTGCAAAATCTATGCGGTAACAATAAAAGAACTGCTCATGTCAAATTATCATCATCAGATTTAGAATATGTGCAATATTTAAGATAAACAAACCGCAAAAAAATACAAAAGGTAATTGTCCCTGATATCAGGAACAAATAATTAAGCGATCCATCGGAAATTGAAGGATTTAAAGGAAAGGAAATGAGATTCTGTACTCCTTTCCCTCGGTCGGCTTAATAGCATATAAAGTTCTTGAGCACAGGCTATGCACATTTAACAAACATTCTATGGACATATCCTAGATTCACCGCTTCGTAATGTCTCTACGATCAAAGGCAATATAGTGATCATTCAATTTTTTCCCATAACAATCTCCACATAGGTCACCTACAATCCTCCATTCTGGCATTGCTTTGTATCTAAAGCTTAATTGATTACCGCAAACAACGCATTTTCGATCTTGAAATTTGCCCATTTGATATACTATCCATTCAACTTATTTATATAAAATAAAATTTGTGGCGAAATGGTGCGATTAACCTGCCAGTCCAGTCAGTTTAATAAAGGCCAACAGTCCCTTGGTTACAAATTCTGGGGTTATCGCAGTATATACCCAAGTGGGTATTGAAATCACCTGCTATACAACCGCATCATGAAGAATCTCTAAGGTAGCCATTTGAGTCTCGTAGAGTGCATAGCATTTGTTCCTTCGAAGTTGGAAATCAATATCCACTAATTTTCTTAATAGAAGCCGGTACAGGATATCGAATTATCCCTCCCCGGTAGGGTTTTGTCGATCTCCTAAGGTTTTTCTGAATGCCTTTAGTACAACATTCGGAAGCAAATTAACGTTTCCCTTTATGTTCGGATAAAAGAAATTAATATGGGTCTAGTAGCTAAAAATCAAGATAACGAGCATGTGGATTGGAAGAACTGCTTTCATAGTACTACTTATTCTAGGAGGGATTACAGGGGTGGTGGTTTTTACTGTCTTTTTCAAAATTGCACCGGTTCCAGGTGTAATGGACTCTTTATATAGGAAAAATCTAACTCCGCAAGATATCGCTGCGGCGAATCCCACTGCTGGAGGAGCTGGCAGTACAAGTGCCAGCAGTGGTCCTGTGGGAGCGTCTGTTACGATTCTAGCTGGTGCATCTACTCAAGGAAACCCCGCATTTTCTCCTGATGCTGTGACAGTAAAGAAAGGAGAAACTGTGGCGGTAACCAACAAGGATTCTGTTCCACATACGATCACCAACGGCAAAGACCCGAGTGATCCTACCTCAGGAAAACTCTTCGATACGAGCATTATCAACGCAGCGGCATCAGCTCAATTTGGGACCACAAAGTTGGCTACGGGCAATTATCCTTTTCATTGCTCTATACATCCATACATGATAGGAACACTTAAAGTACAATAGGGAAAAACCCGATTCAAATCCTAGTGTTTTTGTTCTAAATTATGGCTTTTTCCTCAGGCAGTAAAGATCTCCTTTTCAAGGAGGATCGTACTCTTGCAGGAAGAGGTAGCTGATGATTTGACTACAACATCTACATTCTTATCAAATTCATACTATACTTGAACTAAATTTTTAGTAATAACTCCCATATAGGGCACTAATCGCATAATTGATTGTTAGACAGTTTTGCAAATTTTCTAATTAGTAACCTAACGTCCCTAAAGCGCCTGAGAAAGTTGTTAGGACATAGTGTACGCCAAGTGTATATCCTTATATTGCATGTACTTTAAATTAAAGATATAGAATGTCGTTCTTAGAAATAAAAGATTTACATGCTAGCATAGAGGGCAAAGAAATTCTGACAGGTCTCAATCTTGTTATAAACAAAGGTGAAGTTCACGCCCTTATGGGCCCAAATGGTTCCGGCAAGAGTACTTTTGCGAACGTGTTACTTGGACATCCAAAATATAGTGTTACTTCAGGCGATATTCTTGTAAAAGGTCAAAGTATTCTGGATCTATCAACAGACGAGAGAGCAAAGAAGGGAATCTTTCTTGGCTTTCAATATCCGATTGAAATTGCTGGCGTCGGTTATAGCCACTTCTTAAGAAATGCTTACAATACTTTAACCAAAACGTTAGCAGAAGAACAGAAGAATAGAGAGGTTTTTTTGACTGTCAGAGAGTTCCACGAATATGTAAAGAAAAATTTGGATTCCGTTGGTTTAGATCCAGCGTTTCTTAGTAGATATCTCAACGAAGGATTTTCGGGTGGGGAGAAAAAAAGGTCCGAGGTAATGCAGATGCTAGTCCTTAAGCCAAATGTTGCAATTCTTGACGAGCCGGATTCGGGCCTAGATATTGACGCTGTGAAGTCTGTGGCAGAAGCAATCAACAAATTGATAGACTCCGGTGCTGGGGTTGTTGTAATTACGCATTATGCACGAATCCTCAGATACTTGTCAAGATTAGATCATGTTAACGTTATGGCAAAAGGCAGAATCATTAAATCAGGGGATAAAGGACTGTCAGAGGAACTCGAAACCAAGGGGTATGGATGGCTTGGATTAGAAGAAAACTAGGTTTTCAGTGGGGATTGTACTTCACATAGTAAAATGACCCGGATCTAGTTTTAAATATAGTTTATACTTTTTATTATCAAATGGCCTCGCGAGGAGAAATCCAAGACGGAGGACGATCGCCACCCTTTACATCTTCGTCAGAAATGCCAACTTATCTAAATTTTTCATTCTTCAAAATTGATGCAAAATGGAGATGGCTGAACGATGTAGCGAAAGGTGAGGCCGCCAAGGAGTTTTCAATCTTAATAGAGGTTGCGAATACAAAGATGAGAGTTCGAACTTATTCCACGTTGGGGCTTCGATCAGACATGGATTTTATGTTATGGATGATTTCTGATTCAGTTGAAAAAATGCAAATTTTGACATCGAAAGTTTATTCTACTCTGGTTGGAAAATATATCGAACCCTCACACGTATACCTTTCGTGTCTTCGAGATTCAGTTTACTCAACTAACAAAGTTATGCCGGGATTTATGACGGATGAAAAGCCGATGAAATATGTAATTGTTTACCCTTTCGTCAAATCTCGAGAGTGGTATTTGCTTCCTTTTGAAGAACGAAAGAAAATGATGGAAGAGCATATAAAGGTCGGAAGAAAATTTCCACAGGTTAGATTAAATACATCCTATTCTTTTGGCATCAACGATCAAGATTTTATGCTTGCATTTGAAACAGATGATCTAATAATTTTTCAGGATTTGATTGTTCAGTTGCGCGAAACTAGGGTCAGTAAATATGTAACTAAGGATACGCCCATGATTGTCTGCGTTTATAAGGGAATGGAAGATATCGTCAGGAGTATTGGATAGGAGATTATGGCCCATTCGGATCAGTCTGTGACCGAGGTAGATATTCTATGGAAAAAATAAAACCTATTGCATCTACTACCGCAGCGCTAAAAGAATGGGCAGTAGTATGTAAAGCACTAGAGGAGGGAAGGCAGGTAATTCTTCTTCGTAAAGGCGGAATTATGGAATATAGAAAGGGTTTTGAGGTAATGCATAGAAATTTTTTTCTTTATCCAACTTTCGAACATCAATCTAAAGAATCCCTCCAGTCAGACTACGTGGACAATCTAGATATTGTGCTACAAAACGCTCCGGTGAACAACAGGAACAGAATAACTTCTTGTGCTTCTGTAGTGCAAGTGAAGGGGATTACCGATAAATCGGTGTTGGCACGATTGGAGAAATATCACATATGGAATGATAGGTATATCAATGTAAGAATGAGCTATAATCCTAAAAGGCCAATGAATGTATTAGTATTACGAGTGTACAAAATGAATAAGCCACTACAGGTTGATATTAAACCTGCGCTTCTGGGTTGCAAGTCGTGGATACCTGTTAAATTATTGCTATCTGACACAACTCCTCGGGGAGGAGAGAAAGCGCAACAGGAATTTAATAATCAATTGGTCTCAGGTATAGATATGGTGAAGGATGATTGTCAACCTGTTTTCAGTGATACAGAATTCACGGAGATTGTCGCAGAGCTCCTGGAGGTTTTGAATCGATAAATGAAATATCGAAAATTAGGAAAAAGCGGAATTAAAGTAAGTGAAATTGGATTTGGAACATGGACAATTGCTCTAGATTGGTGGATGGCGGGCAACAAGAAGATTGATGATTGCGAAGCAATTCGAATGTTAAAGCGAGCTTATGATATTGGTATCAACTTTTATGAAATGGCAGATATGTATGGAAGCGGTAAAAGCGAAAAACTCGTCGCACGAGCTTTTAAAGATATGCGTGGAGGGCGAGGTGTAGATGGAGAGGAAATCGTATATTCTACAAAATGGGGCTATGACATGTATACAAATGAACAGGTTGGTCATAGCGAATTACCACAAAAACATAACGACCCTGAATTTCTAGAATATGCTCTTCAACAAAGCTTAAACAGGTTGCAAATAAACTGCATCGACGTATACAGCCTGCACAATCCTAAGATGACTGCTATAAAAAACAACGAACTGTTCGGATCGCTAGATTCTTTGGTAAAGAGCGGCAAGATTAGAAGTCATGGTGTTGCATTAGGTCCAGCCATCGGTTGGAAAGATGAAGGCTTGTTAGCGATGGAATCTCGTAATATCACTTGCCTGCAGACGGTTTACAATATCTTAGAACAGGAGCCAGGTAGAACCTTTTTTGATGTCGCGAGAAAGAATATTGTAGGTATTATGGTAAGAGTTCCAGATGCATCGGGTGTCCTAACAGGCAAAGTCGATGAGAAGACGGTATTCGAAAAAAATGATCATCGGAGCAGCAGAAAAAGGGAATGGATTATTGAAGCAATGCAAAAGGTTGAAAAGATGAAACCGCTTGCACACACAAACGGGTGGAATATAACGGAGTTGGCTGTTAAATTCATACTCTCTCAAAAAGAAGTGGCCGTCGTGTTGCCCACAGTAATTGGCATTGAGGAACTCGAGACGTTTGCAGGAATGTCGGACGGCAAATACCTTTCTGATAAGGATATCGCAGAAATAAGAGGCCTCTATGACAATAACTTTGATATCAAGCCTATCGCACCAGCTTCTACTTCCATTTCTCCTACCTCTTCGTAGTCTAATGAGAAGACTGAAAACGTCCAGTCAAGATAAGGGTTAGCTCATTAGTATCAACATGGTAGAGTCGACAGTTGTTTATCATGATTGTTGACTACCATTATAGTAAGTAGGGCTTCTGTTATCAGATCTTAGCATGATTTTTTAATCAGTGCTGCGATCCCGTCCTTAACGCTCCTCCACTTTGCCTCATATCCGAGTTCCGACTTAGCAAGCGATATATCAGCCTTAGTTTTCTGAACGTAGTTTTTGATTGGGTTATCGACATAAGTGGCCCTAATATCAGCTCCAAGATGTTGATTAATTATTTCTACTATTCGGGAAAACGATGTTTCAATCCCTGTGCCAACATTATAAATCCCAAATTCCCTTCCTTCCGACTGGAGCGCTAAAATATTTGCTTGAACAACATCGTCCACAAATGTAAAATCCCGTGTCTGTGTTCCATCGCCATAAATAATCGGACTATCTCCCTTGGTCATAGTCCAGAGAAACTGGGAAATATTATTTGCAAAGTTTCCTTTATGCTTTTCATTCGGACCATAAACGCTGAAATATCTCAACCCAATTGAGTTTAATCCATTTTCCAAATAGTATGACTTCGCTAAAATTTCTCTGCAATAGAAAGATGCCTCATAGAAAGTCTTCGGTGTGATGGTTTGAGATTCCTTAAATGGGATCGGTAGGTCGTTATATATGGAACTAGATGAAGCAAAAATTACTTTTTTAATCTGGTTCCTTTTCGCTGACTCCATTACATTCATAAATCCTAAAGCATTTATGTCGACTCCTTCTCTCGGATCATTTTTAAACATTGGGGACGAGCTTTTTGCGGCCGAGTGGAAAATGTAATCACATCCTTTACTTAGTTCTAAAGTTAGTTCATAATCCATAACGGAGCCTGTTACAAATTTTACACTTTGAGAAAGATTTAATGGCCTTCCCAAGGATAAATCATCGAATGCGACCACAGCGGTATGCTTTTCTTTGCTCAGGGTGTTTGCAATGTTAGATCCTATGAAACCAGCTCCACCAGTTACAAGTATCTTCATAAATACGCTAATTTATCGGGTTCAGTGCCATATTTTTCTGTTATTGTATTTGGCAACCAAGTAAGAGCCTTGAAAAGCTAAGGCTCCCAATATTATTGTTGGAACCGATGAATGATGACCAGCCGCTCTAAAATAACAATATTTCAGAAGAGAAAATCTATTTGGTGCGTTAAGAATTGAACTTGCGCTATTATTATAATCGTTGGTGGATAAGTTTTTAATAGATGAGGAAGTAAGACGACTACTCCTTGGTAATGACATCAGTCCAAGCACAACAAATCGATGCAATAGATAAACAACTTTTGAATGACATCCAATGGGTTTTTCCCCTAACTGATAGACCATATCTCGAGATATCAAAACACTATAATATTTCTGAAAAAGATGCAATGCAAAGAATTTCGCACTTGAAGGAGATCGGCCTAATTAGGCAGATTAATGCCATTTTCGATACAAGGCGGCTTGGTTATAAAAGTGCCCTTGTGGCTTTTGTGGTTAAACCTGACAAACTCAATCAGGTTGCTGAGGAAGTAAATAAACACCCAGGAGTGAGTCATAATTATGAGAGAAATCACGAATTCAATATGTGGTTTACACTTGCGGTTCCTCCTAATGCTGATATAAAGACGGAATTAGAGAAAATGGCTTCGATAGACGGTGTTACAAAATATCGTGTACTGCCAACTTTGAAACTCTATAAGATAGGTGTTAGACTGGACATGGTTAATGAAGATGCCAAAATGCCTGAACCAACCGACAAGGTTAAGACTTTGAATCCACGGAAATTCAATCTTACTGAACAAGACAAGGAATTTGTCCGTGAACTTCAGAAGGATCTAAAGGTAATACCAGAACCATTTAAGGAGCTCGCAGACACTCTCGGGATAACAACATCTCAACTCTTTGCTAAGACTAAAGAATACGAAGAAATCGGTGTGATGAGAAGGTTCGCAGCAATCTTGCGTCATCGGGATGCAGGTTTCACTGCTAATGGCATGGTAGTGTGGAAAGTCCCTGATCTAAAAATCGATGAGGTCGGCAGTAAACTCGCAGCTTTTCCGCAAGTAAGTCATTGTTATCGTAGACCTATTTATCCAGACTGGCAGTTTAATTTATTCAGTATGATTCACGCACGTACAGTAGAAGCAGCAGAAAAAATTGCAGTTCAGATGTCTGAGTCGATTGGCATTAATGATTATATGATTCTATTCAGCTCTCGCGAATTTAAAAAAGAGCGTGTAAAGTACTTTGAGGGCAGTTAATGGTTTTGGCTTCCTAGCGCTTGTTGTTGCGTATATTTGAAGATAGTACCGTAATGATTGCACCAACAAAATATTCTCGGCCGACTCACAGCATAGAGTAGGTAGGCATTATCATACGTGAGGAAGCTATTCTGCTAACATTTACACGCATATTGCTCGCCTAGACCATTTGAATCCATGCTGGAAACCCGTGCATACACGGGACAAAATTACCGCAAGGCTGGTTTATAAACGTGCTGATAGTATCTTCCGGTGAACGTATATTTCGGAAATATTCTCACCTAGGGGTGCATTATCTTCCAGTCTACAAGAGAGTAGAGAAATATTCCATAATCTGTTGACTCGGTTTGTTTCCTTCCTTTCATGCTTCTTGGTAGGGTATATTCATGAGCCTTTTGTGTTGGTGCTGCAAGGACCGTCTCCTTAGGCTGCACCGTGGCAATTACCGGGAGGCCATCAGCACTTTCAGCCATTTTTCTCAAATTTTCTACCTCATGACCTTTGAGGCTCGGAATCTTTCTGCTTGATTTTACTTGTATTAGCCATTTATTCGAACCTCTCGTTGCAATGATATCGGCAGGTCCCCGACTTCCGCGAGATAATTGTACATTCCACCCACAAGACTTCAGATAAATAGCTGTTGTAAATTCCGCATCTCTACCAAATTTGCCCCAGGAAAAGCTCGATAGCAAAGCCGCATTATCTTAGATTATAAAGCTAGCTATATTGCTTGTTCTCAAAAGTGATTTACGGTATGGTCAAAAAATTGTAAGAAACTTGGGGATCTACAATTAGTGCTGATCGATCTTCTTATGAATCAACTTTCTAGAATGAAGGTATGACCTTGGCGCTGTTTTAAGTAATTATTAGACGAGGCACAAACTCCCCTGTTTTCCAGGAGCCAATTTGAAGTATGGAATCGAAGCATAAGTCATCTTGTATTTGGGTTTCTTCCCTCTTTGACCTCATAGTAGATCATACCTCATAGAAAGTCCATACTCTTTGAAGCCAATTTTTTTATAGAACGGTACGTTCTTTTCTGAGCAATCGAGGATAACTTTATAACATTTCATTTGTGCAGCAAACCTTAAGGACGTCCGCACTAATGCCCTACCGATGCCCATACCTTCATATCCATTTTTCGTTGCAACGTCTTCGATATGCCCCACCTTCCCTCCATTGTGTATAAACTTCTGCTCTATCAATAGAGTGTTTGAACCAATGATTTCACCGTCCTTTTTAACCGCAACAAAGACTTTGTAGAATGGATAAGATCTAATTTCGTGTAGAACTTTTTTTGCATTCTCGTGGTCTTCACCTATTTTTCCAACCTCGGTCAAATTCGATAATGTTTCGAAAAAACCTCTTTGTAAGTCCGTATCGGATATTTCTCGGACTTCGAAATCAATTTGTTTTGAATCTCCCATCAAATCAATTATTATATTTTTTCATCTTGCCCATTATTTTACTTTTTTTAGAAACACCTTAGAATAGAATTTTCAAACACTATTCCCGGCTAAATGGAGACAATGCTAGATGTATTTTTGTACATGAATTTTCGCGGTGTCCTGACCTGCTGTTCCACGCTAATGCAAAAGTAAGGCAATGATTATATGCTATGTCATTAAGTAAATCACCGTAAATTATCCGAAGACGCTTTCCTTAAATTACCCTCGACTAGCATAGTGTATCATGAAAATGCAGAAAGAGCAGAATAAATTCTGCTCTAAATGCAAAACTTACACAGTCCAAGCAGTGTCTATTTATAAGAAGGGTAAAGACAGAGCCACAGCACAAGGTGCACGCCGACACGCTGAGGATAAGCGAGGTTACGGAGGACAAAAGTTTCCCGAACTCAAGAGGACTGCAAAGACTACAAAGAAGATCACATTACGATATACCTGTAAAACTTGTCAAAGACAGACAATGAAGGAAGGCATGCGAATGCGCAAACTGGAAATACAGCCATAAGAAGGTGATGATGATAATAATGATGTCTAAAAGAAATATAATGATTCCAAACCCACATAGCAATTTTGTTTCCGTCCAATGTACCGAATGTGAAGAAAAAAGGATTATTTACACACACACCACAACAGACATTAACTGTAAATCTTGTGGCCAGCCACTTGCTAAAAAGGCTGGGGCCAAGGCGAAAATTCTCGGCAAAGTCTTGAACATCCTTGACTAATTCTTATCCTCAAGCATACCCTCGGCGATTTCTAATTCTCTTATTGTATTTACGTTGATTGCGAGCTCCTTGTCGTTCATTACTATATAATGTTCAGCTAATATAGATTCTGGGCTAGCTTTTGAAGAGTCAAGAATTGTTATGCCAGAGTGACAATATCCCTTTTTTCCTATAATAGTCACTAAGCTAGGTTCTATTCCAATACTTTCAACAAACTGCTTTTCAAGCAAGATTGACACACATGGATTCCTGGGGAAACATCTGACAACAATGTTTTGAACAATTTTTGAATGCAGTAGCGGAAGATCTGCCGATACGACGAAGACCCTTGCGGGTTTGAACTTGCAGACAGCCTCCGAAAGATCCTTTGAATAGCTGATACCTGCCGTTTCGACTACATCGATCGGTTCTAAACAAGAGTAATAGTGATTACGTAGGAATGCATTGGTTCTGGGCGTATTGAGACTCGGAACGGCAACTATTTTCTCGAACTGCCCAGATGCTACCAATGCACTTAGTACCCGGTCAATCATAGTGCTGCCTTTCAGGTTTAACAATGGTTTTTCAGTCTCAGTTGTGGTCCCCATTCTGGTACCTCTTCCGCCACACATTACAGCAGCTATCATAGTACATACTTGGACCAATCGTTTGATCCTACAGAAAAAATGATTAAAGATGAAAGACGGGCAAGCTCGTTCGATGCGCCAAGGACATCTCCAGATATGCCACCAAAGCTTCTCTTTGAAATGTAATTCATTATTATTCCAATAAGAGTGGAACCACCTAACGATATAATTCCAACGTATCCACTGCCGGCTACTACCAGAATTAGAATTATGATTGCTGTGGCAGCTAACAATTTTCCTCTATCCTTCATGCCAGCAGTAAATGGAGAACTGAAACCCTCCCATGCGGATAATGCTGTGTGGGCCTGAAACACCATTACATATTTAGCAATCGCTTCTGCAGCTACAATACTGGTCAACAGTTTTAACCCTTCAAGGTGAAAACTAGATAGTGCGATAATCATCCCAACGACGTAAAGAACAAGAGATACCGCTCCTGCAGGTCCTACTGCTGGATCAAGCATTGCTTTGTGTTTAGCTTCTTTCCCACCCTTAGCCATTAATCCATCAGCAAAATCAGCAAGCGCATCCGTATGATTTGCCCCTGTGATTATGACGAGTAATGCCGTGACCAAAAGACCTAGAAGAAGGGGTGGAATATAAAACGAAATTGAAAATGCGAAGACCCCTACAATGATCCCAATAATAGCTCCAGCGATGGGAAAAAGATACATGACCTTTGCGACAGAGTAAATATCAACAGGGGTTGAATGTCTAGTAGTAGGTATTATTGACAGAAATGAAATTATTGCTTGCATCGATCTAAAGACCAAATAGAAGTTTCCACCAACCAAACAGGTATAAAATTGATATCATCGGAATGGAGAGACAAAGGCTGAACAGAATCGTTGTTAATTTCATTATAGAGATTGCTTTCTTACATTTCGCGATGGACAAGGGCTCACGATTTTCCCCTAGTGAATAGTGGCCGACTTTTTCAAGCTTAATCCGAAGAGCGCCAGCCATTGTAGCCATTGGATATCCAGCATTTAGGCTACTAGTTTTGCTGCGGTCACGACGCAGAATCTCAATAGAATTCTTCCAGTCCGCGCCAAGCAAATGAGAGGAAATAACCATCAAACAGGAGGTAATTCTGGCAGGAATGTAGTTAGAGATGGTATCCAATTTAGCAGACATCCATCCAATATTCCTGTAATAATCATCTTTGTAGCCTATCATGGAATCAAGTGTATTAATGATCCTGTATGCTAGCGCTCCGGCCGGTCCTAATAATGAATAGAAAAACAATGCCGTAACAATTCCGTCAACAGTACTTTCTCCTACGCATTCTATCGTAGCCGATAGGATATCTTGGCTATTCAACTGTTTGGTCTGTCTTCTTACTATCAATGACAAATTATGTTGAGCGCTCTTAATGTCGTTCCTTTCTAGGGCGCTTATGATTTTAATAGCATGTTTTTCCATTCCCTTTATGGCCAGCGCAATTTTCAATATTAGAGCCGTGAGGATTGCAGCAACAACAATTCCAAATAGATGAAGACACATAGATATTAAAAACTGGGTTGCGATGCCAATTAATGTAACCAAAATGATGGCGAAAGCCATTCCCCCTATTTTTTCCTTGTTCACATTGTAACCATCTTTGTCTCCTTTTAGTTTCGGTATAAAGAAGCTAATTAGTAATCCTAGCCAGGCGACGGGATGATACTTATTAGGCGGATCCCCAAACAGGAAATCTATTAAAACGCCGCCAATTAGTCCAATTAATAAACATCCGTAGCCAGCCTCTATCATGTTTTATCTAGACCCAGAACATTTGTCAATATTTCGTCTAAAGAGATGTTATCTTTTATCGAGTTTGCAACGATGTCGATCTCCCTATCCCAATCTCTCGAGGGGATTGGAACTTTTGAAACACTGTCAAGAGAATCCTCTGCTGGCAAATTGAAAGTTAATTTCGGTATCACGCCGAAATTTTTTTTTCGGGTAATTTTTTCTACAGATTTTATTGCAGGTTCTAAGATCGAGGCATTGCCACGGAATTTGTTTATTAGAAAACCCTGTATTAATCTCCTATATTGAGGTTTTAATAAATTGAGAGTACCAACAATGCTGGCAAAACATCCTCCTCTTTCTACATCTGTCACGATGATTACCGGTGCTTCAACTTTCTTTGCAAGCAACATGTTTGCTATGTCATACTTTGAAATGTTAATTTCAGCTGGTGAACCAGCTCCTTCAATTACCACAATATCATTTTCTTTTCTAAGGCTATCGAGGGCTTCGATGACGATTGGGAAACCCTTCTGCAAGGTGAATGTTTCATAATATTCATTGACATGCATTTCGGAATAAAAGATACCGTTTAAGATAACCCTGCTCCGGTAGTTGCCGAGCGGTTTAATTAAAATAGGATTCATGTTTACGTTTGGTCGTTTTCTACAAGCTTCGGCTTGGATAGCCTGTGCTTGGGCTATCTCTTCAGATTTGGCTTTTCTGGGAATAATATGTACATTCGAAGACATATTCTGAGCCTTGAATGGAGCTACGCAATACCCTAGATCAGAAAAAATTCTGCATAACCCCATAGTGATAGTACTTTTACCGGCGCCAGATGATGTTCCTTGGATCATCAAAAGCTTCGCTTTCAACGTTCAATCGCCTGAAGAGCATTTAGCAAGATAAGGTTCTCTCTGTGATTCTTGATGGCTACCCGAACATATTTTGATCCCATATCGCTGAATGTACTACAATCTCTCACAAGTACCCCACTTTTCACTAAGAGAGAATCTCTTATTTCTGTCGAGGAAATGTTATTTGCTAGACGAATCAAGAAATAATTAGTATCAGATTTAGAAGGTGAAAAACATTGCGTCTTTTTCCTTATGTTAATATACATGAAGTCACGCTCTCTTTTCACAATCGCTCGAGCAGCCGTTAAATGCCGTGAATCCTTGAGAGCCAGAACACCAGCCCTCTGTGCTATCCCGTTTACGTTCCAAGATATTCGACTAGAGGCCAATTTTTTGGCAAGTCTACGGTTGGATACACAGTATCCAAGCCGGAGACCCGCAAGGCCAAACGATTTTGTGAGTGATCGTAAAATTACCATATTATCAAATTCATCTAATTCCCTAATCATACTATGTTCTTCCGATTCATTAACGAGTTCAATAAAACATTCGTCTACAAGAATTTTTGTTGAACTGTCAAGTCGTTCGATAATCGTTTTTAGTGACTTTCTGTAAAGCAGGCCAGTAGGGTTATTTGGATTGCATAAGAATACGGCATCAGACCCCTTAGCTTTTTCAATAATTTGATCGGCATCCAAGTTCAAGTTCTTGAGCGGTACTAGACTAAGGTTCGCACCCATTCGCCTCGATGCAAGCTCATATTCGCAGAATGTCGGAGATGGGATGATGACTTTTTTCCTTGCGAACATTCTGGCAAAATTGTGGATTATTTCGGTCGCGCCGTTTCCTACGTTAATACAGTCACAATGCACTTTAAGATAATCTGATAGACTTTTTTTCAGTTCCTTGCATTCAGGATCTGGATACGACGAAGAAAGTGAACCCAGGTCTTTACGGATAGATCTGAGGACGATCTTCGAGACTCCAAGTGGATTAACGTTTGAACTGAAATCAAATTTGACTAGGCTGGGATCTACTGAATAAACGCCTCCATGGAAGCAACTGCTTAGCTCTACCACGATTCTTAATTAGTTTCAGCATTTTTCCATTTATTATCATTTCAATTTCCATTAAATAATATCATGTAGAATCTCCGACTCAGATAGATTTTGCAAATTTGATTAACTTCCATTCTGAAAACGATTATTAACTGCATATTGATTACCTGCCATCGTATGCTAAAAGTTGCTCTTATCGGAGCTACAGGAGCTGTTGGACAGCAATTTGTTCTTGCACTAAATAAACACCCATGGTTTGAGTTAACACTGGTAGTGTCTTCAGAACGATCTGCTGGCAAAAAATACTTGGATGCATTGCGAGATCCAAAATCTGGAATTCTTCGATGGCATAGCAAAGAAACAGTCCCTGAATACATAAGGGATATCATCGTTAGCAAAGTTGAAGATATAAACCCAAAACGATTCGATCTAATATTTACTGCTTTGGAATCTGAAGACGCACAAGTAATTGAACCGCAATTTGCAAGATCGGTTCCAGTTATAAGTACTGCTGCAGCGTTTAGATATGAAGAAGACGTTCCAATTTTGATTCCTGGTGTAAACGACAAACACGCGGAGTTGCTAGACGTCCAAAGAAAAAATAGAGGATGGCAAGGATTCATTGCACCGCTCCCAAATTGCACTACTACAGGCCTTGCGATTACGCTAAAACCAATCATGAATCGGTTCGGAGTCGAAATGGTTTTTATGACATCTCTCCAAGCTTTATCAGGGGCAGGGAGATCGCCTGGCGTAATTGCCCTTGATATCATGGACAACATCATTCCGTATATTCCTAAAGAAGAGGAAAAAGTTCAAATTGAATCAAAGAAGATTTTGGGAGATATTAATTCCAAATCTATTACCCCCTCTACACTTAAGGTAAGTTGTACCTGCACCCGGGTCCCGGTTTTGGATGGTCATACAGAAGCCGTGTTTGTCGGAACGAAGAGGCGTTGTGATCCAGAAGAGGCAAAAGATGAGATGTTAAGATTCTCTCAATCCATAGCAGTAAAAAAATTGCCAACAGCTCCAAAGGATTTTATTGTCGTCCATGATGATCCCACGAGACCGCAGCCACGGATAGATAGGGAGATCAATGATGGAATGACAACTGTGGTGGGCAGACTTAGAAAGGATCCTGTGTTCAGTAATGGGCTCAAATACGTCTTGCTTTCACACAATGAGAAAATGGGTTCAGCAAAGGGTGCAGTTTTACTTGCCGAATCACTGAAGGACAACAAAATCCTTTAACTACGCATGATTATTCCAAAAAACCCTGCCAAGTTTGAAATTAATACGTTTATTAGTCACTCAATTAGAAACATAATCACGATATTGTATGGGAAAGACAGATGATTTAGATTTAAAAATTTTGAGTGAGCTTGCTACAGATGCGAGTATTTCTGTACCTAAGCTTTCGAAAAAGATCAACGTTAACGCTTCAGTAGTTTACAGCAGAATAAAACGACTAGTGAGAAGAGGACTCATCAAGAAATTTACCATAGTGGTTAATGACGAAGCTCTAGGGTACAACGTCAAAGCACTCACAGGAATTAATATGGATTCAAAAATGAGAGACAATGTTCTCAACGAGCTATTCAAGATTCCAGAGGTACGAGAAATCGCAGAAGTCACTGGAAGATTTGACATACTAGTAACAATGAATGCACAGTCACTTGATGAAATGCACCACTTGATTTCTGAAAAGGTGGGTCGTGTTGAAGGAGTTCAAAAGACGGAAACCTTTATTGAAATGAGGAAGACGGCACGTGAAATAATCTATCCAACATTCATATCAAAATAGCGTACGGCTTACTTGGGAGATAGATATTTCATGATATTGCCTTTTATAACAGAATAGTTAGAAAATTGTTATGGGCACTTTGCTCCCGCAAATGAGCGCCGGTAACAGGCTCAAAAATTATTACGAACTCACGAAGCCAAAGATTTGGTACCTGCTTGTTTTCACAGCTTTTGCTGGAGCACTCACTGCTTCTTTCTTATCTCATATCGTAGTTCATCCCATTACCTGGGTTTTGATTATCGCCGGAGTGGCTACAGGTTCAGCAGCCGCTGATACTCTTACCGGTTACAACGACCGAGATATTGACGCAATTATGGACAGGACTAAGCAAAGACCTATTCCGTCAGGACGAATTTCTCCTCATAATGCTCTGGCATTCGGTTTGATCCTCGCGTCAATTTCCTTGGTACTTGCATGGTTTATCAATATCTGGGCTTTTGCATTGATGGGTTTTGGATTGTTCGATAATATTATAGTGTACAGTAAATGGTTGAAGAGGACTAGCCGAACAAACATTATTTTGGGAGGTTTTTCAGGCGCCGTGCCTGCTCTTATAGGGTATGTTGCAGTCACTACACAAAATATTGAGATCGGCTTGATCATGGCCGGCCTAGTTTTCCTGTGGATTCCAACTCACATTTGGAGCCTTGCTTTGCATGCCAAGGAAGACTATAGAAAGGCTGGTGTTCCGATGCTACCAGTAGTTTCTGGAGAGAAAAAATCAGTCCGCATAATTGCAGGCACTACATTAATGATGGTGTTATTCAGTTTATTACCATTCTTGAACCATTTCGGGATGATTTATCTGGTTACGGCGAGTGTCTCTGGTGTAATCATGCTAGCTTTATCACTTTGGTTATTGTTCAAGCCAAGCGAGAGAGTATCTTGGGTAGTATTCAAAGTGACCAGCCCGTATCTGACCACGCTTTTCATCGCCTTCATTGTGGATTCGTTGTTCCGTTGATAACCCGTCCTTTCCGAGTCAGAGTTAAAGCTTGACATATGTTTGTCTATCCGCTACACGCCTCCAATTGCAGCCAGCTGTTCAACCTTGCCCATTCCTCAAAATCTGGCACTAATAGTATAGCTGGCGAGCATACTCAAATCAAGATTTGAATAACACCTTCTCGCACTCATAGAGTACTCGAGCAATAACTACATGCGCTTCCAACGCTATTTTTCCAATAGAGTATGAGTTGTCAAGGAACTTAATTATGTTGTCAGAAAAGTGACCTTTCGGGAAGCCTCCTATCACGATTGCACACCGATAGTCGTCGAATCTATCGATGTATTTTGAAACTACCTCGTGAGCAGTGCTTGGAACTCCGCTCCTCGATAGTCCTATCGATTTACTAGACCTTGCTATATTAGTAATCAAATATTCGAATGGAATGTCATCTAGCAACTCTAAAAGCATTCTGTCGTCTTGATCACTTTTTATTACTTTATCTTTGAATAATTTCATCATTAATCCTTCGAAACGGAAATATGACTTAGGTATCCTCAAATTAGAACCTATTAAGATCACCTTGCTGTTGATCGTATGGACATAAACGTCCAATTTGTTCTTCAGATATAAAGGAGTGGACAGTGCCTCCACTAACGCAAAATGAACTATGTCTGGACGCCCTCGTTTCCACACTTCCAGCACCTTGCCGGTTACCATCGCGGAATGATGGTAGCTTCTATCTAACAATACTTCCGGTGGCTTTTTGCCAAGTTTTTGGGCATACCTTATTACTGACATATGCCTTAAGATTTGTTTGGGAACAGTCTCCAGAGATGCCTCCGCGATTACGAGAGCCACTGATGCTACCAAGGGTACGACTTAACCTTCACGTGTCTATTATAGCTGTCTTCATAACTATGAAAGATTATCATCAGAGCCCTCGAAGGGCCTAACAGCATCTAAGGTGTATTGCGAATCAAGGAAAACAGATGGTCTCTAGTTAGAATCTAATTTGAAACGGGGAAGCGCTTATGGTCATTGATCCACAATCCTCAGCTTTTAGAAATCCGCTTCCTCTATCTTTGCAGATCTTCAACCTACAGATAATTTGGTTAGTATCATTATTTTCCCTTTTGGAGTAGAGATAATCGAATATACTTCAAAATAACTAGGCATCGACGTTGTCTTATCTTCTCGATTTGGTTTCACGTGCACACAAGATCGTAGATGGATACACACATGTAATTTATGCTGCTGAACATTCAAAAAAATCTTAGCGTTGATCCTTGGGATATGGTTGAAAAAGCAGTTGAATTAATCAAACCAGATATCATGTGCGACAATTTTTAAAAAAGGACCTACATACATAGAATCATTAACTAAAAATAAGATGCGGGATTTATAGATATGGCATTCATTACTTAAAATCAAAAATTCTCTAATTTTATATGTTCAAACCATACTAACTATATTATTTATGAGGAAACAGATTGCAAAAGACATTGCAAAAGAAAGGGTTGGCATTCTGATAGCCAATGCGTTAAAAGAGACGCATGCAAATGAAAAGATTGCTAGTGAACAAGGATATCTGGCGAGGAAAATTGCTATGCGATTACGTGTGAGACTGGATTATGAGTTTCGACAATTGTTCTGTAAGAAGTGTAAAAAATTTATTGTCCCAGGAAGAGATTCAAGAATCAGAATAGGTCGAACAAACACGAAAAGTCTAAGAATTACTTGCGTAAAGTGCGGGCATACTTATCGCAAGCTCCTTACAGGATGCAGATAGACTTTCTAAATAAGAATAACTTCCTATAAGGATTTATAAGGGATTTACAGCGTGACTATTCAGTAATTACTATGGCTAAAGCTTATGATATTCCGGCTACTGACCTAATAACCCGTTTAGCCGAACAACTACGGAACGACAAGAAAATTCAGCCTCCTCCTTGGGTCCCGTATGTAAAGACCGGGGCGCATGCTGAAAAAATTCCCCAGAATAAAGATTGGTGGTACACGAGGTGCGCATCGATAGTTAGAAAGGTATACCTTCATGGTCCGAAGGGAGTTTCGGATTTGAAGAGCAGGTACGGTGGCAGAAAACGAATAGGATACAATTTGGATCATCATAAAGACGCTGGTGGGGCAATTATCCGCAAGGCATTACAACAATTGGAAGCAGCCGGTTATGTTACCAAGAGAAAGAGAGGCCGATCGATATCCGATGAAGGAATGAGGAAGGTAGACAGATTATCCACAGAAATCTATAAAGATATTATCAAAGCTGCCCCGGAGCTACAGCGATACGGTTAAATGGGATGTAAGGAGGCCTGGAGGCGATATGTCGATTCCTCAACCCCATCAGCCAAATGACGAAGAGGCGAGGAAACGTGAAGCTGAGGCTGCCGCAATGCGGCAACGCGCACTGATGATTTTGCTAGATGCATCTGCCCGTCAGCGGTTGATGAATATTAGAATGGTTAAACCAGAACTTGCGAATGCTGTTGAAAATTATCTGTTAAACGCAGCATCTAGCGGGAAACTTAATAGAGCACTAACAGATGACGAACTGAAGCAAATATTGCTTAGTATTCAACAACCAAAAAAGGATTTCAGGATAAATAGGCTTTAAACTTATTTCTTTTTCAAATTGATTGCGTCGTCAACTACCTCTTTTTGATTTTTTGGATTTTCTTAGTATCGATTAGTTGCAGTGTGCGTGAGTGTTTTTTTAACCCATGAAGAGCTTGCACTTTAGTTAACTATATTAAGTCTCTATAACGCTCTCACTTTTATGAAAGCAGCTGTATTCCGAGAATATAGCAAAGATCCCACACAGGTTATCAAAATCGAGGATATTGACATGCCAAAGCTGAAACCTAACGAAGTTATGATAAAGGTAGAATTATCGTCATATAACTATAATGACCTATGGGCTATCTGGGGTGAACCAATCAAGACCCCGCTACCACATATTTCTGGCAGTGATGTCGCTGGCACAATTGTGGAAGTAGGCGAGGACGTTACTAAACTCAAGCCTGGTGATAGGGCAGTTTCACATTCAAATATGAGCTGCAGAGTCTGCGACATGTGCACAGCAGGAAGGGAATATGACTGCAATGATAGAACAATTTGGGGGTTCCAAACAGGCCCGCTTTGGGGTGGTTTTGCACAGTATACACATCTGCCAGAGGTAAACGTTTCCAAAATACCTGAAAATGTATCATTTGAGGCTGCATCAGCGATCTCAATGGTTGGGATGACTGCGTGGCATATGTTGGTGGGTAGGGCAAGGATTAGGCCCGGTCAAACAGTTTTGATAATGGGTGGCACCAGCGGTGTAGGAATGGCCGGTATCCAAATAGCAAAACTGTATAACTGTACAGTCATTGCGACAGCAGGCAACAAGGAAAAAATGGACAAGTGTATCGAGATCGGCGCCGACGACGTTGTTAATCATAGAGAAGCAGACTGGTCTAAGAAGGTAAGGGAAATTACAAAGAAACAAGGTGTAGATGTTGTCTTCGAACATATCGGAAAAGCTACATTTCCACAGGAAGTTGCGCTTCTAAAGACAGGCGGAACTCTTGTGGCAACCGGCGCAACCACAGGATACGATACTACTCTCGACTTGAGATATCTTTTCTTTAAAGGAACTAATTTACTAGGATCTACACAGGGGACTAAAGCTGAACTCGAAGAAGTAATCTTTTGGACCAGTAAAGGCAAGATAAAGCCCATAATCGACACTGTCTTGCCGTTCAGCGACATGGTTAAAGGGCATATAATGATGGCCAAAGCTGAACAGATCGGGAAGATTTTGACTACGCCACACAAACTCTAATCTCTCTCCTTCCCCCTATTCATTTTTGATGTCAACGTTTAGAAGTCTAATATTTGTACCTGGAATTAATCCACGGTTTGTTGAAAAAGCAAAGAAATTAGATGCCGATATCATTTGTTTTGACTTGGAAGACTCTGTGCTCCCAGCTGAAAAAGTCACAGCTAGGAAGTTAGTCGTACAGGCGTTAAGACAAAGAGCACAATATAATCTAACAAAAAATGTGTATGTCAGAATAAACTCACCTGAATCTGGTTTTTCAGGTAAAGACTTGCTATCTACAATTCAGAAAGGGCTCGATGGCATAGTTGTGCCGAAGGTGAATGAAGTAAGCGAACTAGTGGAACTATGTGGACTCATTACTGAGTTGGAGCAAAAGAGACGAATTGAAAAGAACCGCATAAAATTAATGCCGTCTATCGAAAGTGCTAAAGCGGTAGTGAACGCATATTCAATAGCTCGTGCTGACCTAAGAGTACATGCCTTAATCTTCGGGCTTTATGACTTTCTCCATGATATGCACCTCGATTATATGGACAATGATGTAACTGGATATTCGTATGCAAGAATGAAAATTCCCGTTGATGCCAGAGCTGCCGGGGTGGTAGCCATCGACGCCATCTGGCAGAAGGTCGATGATATCGCCGGACTAAGGAATGATGCCGCAAGTGCGAAACGATTAGGATACGTAGGAAAGAGCATAATTCATCCAACCCACATAGAACCGGTACATGAAAGTTTCAAGCCGAACCAAATCGAAATTAAGTGGGCTACTAAAGTAGTAAATGCTTTGGGCCCGGCGATGCGAAAAGGAAAAGGCAGTGGCGCAGTAAAGCTAGATGGAAAAATGATTGATGCAGCACATTATAAACAAGCGAAAGCCATATTGGATATTGTCAACCAATGATGCTTTCGTTACGTACATTTTTTCTAAGAACCAAAAAACAAACACAGAAAAGTCACCTTAGGTTAATATCATGTATTAAATTAGGAAGGAAGATATTAGATAATCCGGCATAAGGCGCACAGTATGCTGCTACAACTTCTTCTATACTCTTTCAACCTGAGGCATATTTTTTAAGTAAGCACAAGTGATGCTGAGTGAGAGATATAAGCTTTGTTCACCGGTATCATAGAAGGTCTTGCTGAAGTCAAATCGTTCTCTAAAATCAGAAGCAACAACCGGGCAGCTGATGCTAGGCTGTGCATAATTCTGGGACGAAAATTCAAGGGGGATTTAAAAGTTGGCGATAGCCTAAGTATTAACGGAGCCTGTCTAACGGCTACAAGAATATCGAAGACTGTCGACTTTGAGATAATAAATGAGACCATGAATCGCACCTGTCTTGGATTCTTAAAGGCTGGAGATAGAGTGAATATTGAAAGGAGCTTCAGGCTCGGCAACAGATTGGAAGGACATTTCCTCCTTGGTCATGTGGACGGAACAGGCATAATTAAGAAGATCACTAAAACGCCAACAGAGACGAGGTTATGGATAAGAATTCTTGATAGTAAATTAATGTCTTTCATAGTGCCAAAAGGTTCGATAGCCATAGACGGAGTCAGTCTTACAATAATAGAGGTTAAAGACAAATCTAAGACGATCTCGGTGGCTTTGATTCCGCATACATTGACTACAACTACATTGGGATTAAAATCGATAGGAGAGAGAGTTAACGTAGAGACAGACATTATCAGCAAGTACATATCGAGGCATCTACCAATAAAATAGTAAAAACTCTAATTTTAGTAAACTATATAATCATTCTGACCCGGAGATTACCTATTTGGATTCAGTTGAGGGAGCAATCGTCGCTTTAAGAAAGGGAAGTTTCGTCCTCGTCCACGACGAAATAGGACGAGAAGACGAGATCGATATGGTGGTTGCTGCAGAGCAGGTTAATGCGCACCATGTTGCCACATTCAGAAGTGTTGCCGGAGGCCTTATCTGCTTAGCAGTTGCCAATGAAATCGCAGTGAAATTGGGGCTGGTCTATATGTATGATATCATACAAGATCTGTCGAGAATCAATCCCGTCTTTAGGAAACTAACCGCCGGTAGATCGCCGTACGGCGATAAGCCTAGCTTTTCGATATCAGTTAACCATCGTGACACATACACCGGTATTACTGACTTTGACAGAGCATTGACAATCATGAAGATGGCCGAAGTTTGTAAGAAAATTGATTCAACGGGAGTTGAAGAATTTTCAAACAATTTCCGCGCTCCGGGTCATGTCCCGATATTAATAGCGTCAAAAAGCTTGCTTCACGGGAGAACTGGTCATACTGAACTATGCATATATTTAATGAATCTGGCCGGCTTAGTTCCTGCCGTAACAATTTGTGAAATGTTGGATTCTACTACCCATAGGGCTCTGTCGATAAAAAAGGCAAAAAAATATGCAATCAAGAATAATATTCCCTTACTGGAGTCAAGTCAACTACAGAATTATGTATACCAAGATATGTACTAAGGTGCCAATATTTATAATTGGATAAAGTTAGAATAGGAGTGGTAGTCTCAGAGTTTAATAGAGAGATTACCCTTGCAATGCTTGATAACGCAAAAAAACAAGCGAAGAAGATGGATGCAATCATCTCTTATGTATGCTATGTTCCCGGTTCCTATGATATGCCGATCATGGTTCAAGAGCTTTTGAAAAAAAAAGACGTGGATGCAGCAGTTACTCTGGGCGCAGTGATCAAAGGCGAAACTACACATGATGAAATAGTTGCAGAGAACGCCGCCAGATTGATTGCCGATTTGTCCGTTAAACATGGCAAGCCTGTTGCATTGGGGATTTCCGGTCCAAATATGACCTTTAAACAAGCAAAAAATCGAAGCGAAATCGTTCCCATCCGTGCGGTCATTAGCGCAGTTAAGTTGGTAAACAGGATTAATAAAGTAAGAGAAGAGAAACCGAAGCTTGCAGGTAAGTTGAAAATAATAGGTTGACTATACAACTCACGATTATTAGAATCGAAGACTATGGTCCCTGGACTATTACTCTTGGTAGCGACAGGGAAGCGCGGCTACAGATGCTTCAGGCAAATTTCTATTACGATTTGCAACGACTATTTTCAGCTAAGGATTGTCTTGTTTATCCAAATAGATTTGATGAGTATTTTGCAATTACTAATGGTTTATCAGTTGAGGATCATCTCGTAATTGAAAGTGAGCTTTCCACTCTTTACAAAAAACTTAAGCTGTCTATGACAATTGGGAAAGGCGGAACGCCATATCAAGCGAATTTGGACGCCTATAAAACTAGGAATATGGGAGAACCTGTTACCAAAAAAGCTAGAATTTTCGCGACCGCCCCAGTGCCATCCTCAATCTCGAATTCGATACCGAGAGTTGACGAATTTGTACAAATAATGCATATCGATATGAACAACTCTGCGGCTATAGTCTCTAAATTGTCTCCATATGAAATCACTTCTCTTATTATCAAGCTCTACGCTAGGCTCTCAGAGGAATTTCTCAAGAAAGAATCGTTGACTTTCTTTCTTGGAGGAGACAATTTTATGGTTGTATCAAATGCGGCGGCAAAACATGATACAGAAGAAACCATAAAGAAAGTTACTCGAGGTACAAATATCAAATTAAATTGTGGGATAGGGATTGGAAGGACTGGTAGAAAAGCTGCTAACGCCGCTACGAAAGCACTTGACACCATTAGAGACCTGCGACATGTCGGGAAGGTTCTACCAGTTTATGAAGTAGAATGTCTCTAATACTCAAGAACGCTAGTCTGCTTCTCGGCAAAGAATTGACTTTTGTTACACGGGGATATCTAGAGATAGGGAGAGATGGTATCATAAAAGAGGCAAAACTTGGACCGTACCCTCGCGGCTCCGACAAAAACACACACAACAGTACAATATTGGACGCAGAAGGATTTCTCATTATCCCTGGTCTTATAAACGCTCACACACATATAGGAGATTCATTGGGAAAAGATGTCGCAGTAGATTCGGGACTAAACGCAAGAGTTCACCCGATACACGGGGCAAAACAGAAAATATTACAAAGGAGTAAACCAGATCATTTAAAGACATTTATCAGAAGTTCTGCATTGTCTATGTTGAAAAAGGGGATAACAACCTTTGCAGACTTTCGCGAAGGAGGTCTTGAGGGAGTCCAACTGTTAAAGGACGCAATTTCTGGTTTACCCATCAAATGTATTGTATTTGGTCGAGTAGAGTTTTATGTTGATATTACATCATCTGGGACCGGCTCCGGCCCACAAAATCTTCCTTACAGCGCATTACGAACGGCTTCCAATGTTTTAGAAGTTTCCGATGGTTTGGGAATCAGTGGAGCAAACGAAAATAGCGATGAAACTCTGCAACAATATAGAAATTTAATCCGAGCCAGGAACGCTAGAGCTACAAGCGACAATAAGAAAAGGAAAAAGAGGAAGCTACTAACAGCAATCCATGCAGCTGAATCTGAAAATACCGTAGAATTTTCGAGATCCCATACCCGTAAGACAGAGGTTGCTCGAATAATGAACTACCTGAAACCTGATATTATTATTCACATGACTCATGCCACTGACAAAGATATATCAATCGTACCAAGAAACCGAACAGGGATAGTAGTGTGTCCCAGAGCAAATGGGATTGTAGGGGCTGGCGTCCCAAGGGTCGCAAAAATGTTAGAGCACGGTTGTACCATTGGTATTGGCACTGACAATGTGATGTTAAATTCTCCAGATATTTTACGGGAGCTAGATTATATCTGGAAGTTGTCAAGGTCTGCCGAACACATCTTTCTGAGTGCCAAAGATATACTAAAGATGGCGACAGTAAATTGCGCCGAAATTCTTCGCCTAAATTCGGGGTACATTCAGTCTGGCCGCGCGGCAGATATTATTTTTATAGATAAGAGTCAGGCAGATTTGTACCCTATACACAATCCATTCGCCTCCATAGTTCAAAGAGTCACGCAGGATTCGATCAAGGCGGTAATGATAGATGGAAGGTTTGTGGATGGAGCACAATTCGAAGTTGCGAATAACAATTAATGCAGCAATGACGGTTGACGGCAAAATTGCAACTACTTGTGGAAATTCAAGAATTTCTTCGAAACGAGATCTAATAAGAGTGCACGAATTACGCTCATCGGTGGATGCAATTATGGTAGGTATTTCGACTGTCCTAATAGATAACCCCTTGCTTACTGTGCGTCTAATCAAACCCAAGAAAGGAAAAGATCCTGCCAGAGTAGTTATTGATAGCAACTGCAGAATACCGCTAGACTCGAGAATTTTGAAGAGTGCTAATAGGATAGCGACGATAGTCGTTGTATCAGAACGAGCACATGACAATAAGATCGAAAAACTCAGGAACACAGGTGCAATGGTAATTATTGCCGGAAGGGAAACTGTTGATCTTAGAGAAGCATTATTGTGTCTGAAAAAGATGGGATTTAAGAATATACTTGCAGAAGGTGGCGGTGAGCTGAATTGGTCTCTTCTTGACCTGGGAATTGTCGACCAGCTAATTGTGACAGTATCACCGAAATTAGTGGGCGGTAGATCAGCAACTACACTAGTCGAAGGAGCTGGATACGAAACAATTTCACAGGCAATAAAAATGGAATTGAAAAAAGTACACAGACAAAATAACGGAGAGCTAGTCTTGTTTTACGAGCTTTAGAGTTAGCTGTCATGCTGACATCTACGCGCCTAGTCTATCTATAATTTTAAGAATAATAATACAACAATGGTTTTGAGTTCTCTCCTTATGGTTGACTTTGCCCATATTTGTCTTCATATATACGATTGCACCACCATTAGCTGGGCATTAGCTTTTGACATAATATCATCTCATCCAAGTAATACATGTATCTCAAATATGGTGAGTAAGAAGAAAGGGATGACGACCCCTGTAAAGAAATATGAGCGCGTTATAGAATTCAGAAGCCAGCTGGTTACTTTTGACTACAGATCATCCCGAATCTGAAGTAGCGCTAGTTTTAGAGCTGCCAAATTTTTCATAGTAAACTAATTTGTCGAGCGGCATACGCTGTTTTCTTTTACCTGTTAATTTTCTTGCAGGATATCCAAACCCTACTATGATCGTAGGACTCAATTCATTTGGTATACCAAAATCACCGCGAAGTTTTTCTTCCCTTATTCCTGTAAACAGCCCTGAACCTACCTCGTAATTCCATGCGGCCAGTTGCATATTCTGTAGCACCCTTCCTGCATCAATCAAATGAAAGCTGTACTCTGGATTCGTCAGTACTATTATCGCAAAATTGGCACCTTTAACCCAGCTTCCACTTGTACTATCTTCAGCCAACTTATTGAGATTCTCTTTGTTGTCCACCAAGATAAATCGCCAGTGTTGAGTATTAAGGCCAGTGCCTGTTAGCCTAGCAGCCTCAAGCAACTTTAACTTTATTTCAATTGGAACATCCTGTGTACTGAATTCTCTAACTTCTAGCTTTGTTGCTATACATTCAAAAGTGTCCATTTCCTCCGCTACTAATCTAGTTAGGTGCAATTATCTTAAAGCTTTTCTATAGTCTATTCTGATTCGGTAGTATTAGTTTAGGTAGGGTATCACCAACCTAGGGCTAGTTTTAGCAGGCGAGTTATCCCTGCGAGATAAACCAGACAGGTGATATACATTTGATACACTTGAAGGTCGAGCAGATGCTATAACAAGACAAAGCAACAAAAAAGTCTTTTTGACCATCTCATTGTAGGAGGTTCTTATTCATTTTGGGAGGACTCACGGAAGTTTTCTAGATATTGAACTATACGTAATGCGAATCGGTTATCCTGATCTAAACCTGGGCTCTCCGCAGCATCCTATTTTCCCGAACCGGTTGTGGGTATTCCGCTCTAGACAACGACTCTCAATTGAACCCAACTTGACATTAGTGTGACGATCTTAACTAGTGAAATATTAAGACAGATTATCAAAAAGTTTGGTGGACTGATCGTTCGTTATTAAAGACCCCTTAAATGGTGACCCATCTCTAACTAGCTGATCTAGCTGCAGTTGTCGTTTTTGTTTTCGTTGTAATTCTGGGTACTTTCCACCGGCTAGCCCATTTTCCTAATTCTCTTAGTATAACTCCTAGCTCTTTTGCGCGAATAGTCAGGCTATATTCAACCTTTGGTGGAATCTCTGGGTAAATCTTTTTAGAAATAAGGCCTTCACGTTCGAGCTCCAGTAACCTATCAGCCAAAACAGTACTGCTAATCCCTGACAAGAGTTTTTTGAATTCATTGAAACGTATTACCTCTTTTGTGCAGAGGTTCTTTAATATTAGCAAAGACCATCTTCTTCCTAATACCTCCCAAATACTGACTACTTCGCCTGTTTCTCCTTCTGTTTCTCTTGTAACAGAATATTTATTTACCATTTGGTTTTACAATAGTGCCGTGAAATATTTAACTACTTGGCTTCAGTCTCAGGTTTTCCTTTTTTAAATTGACAAGAAGTGTTCAGCTACGAAACAGTTATTCTCAATAACAATCGCACTAAAAAAAGCCTATTGCTTTCTTAAAGATATATCTGCAGTTATCTGATCGATCTTGTAACGGAGTGCTTCTTTTACTCTACCGTTGTCAACCATATTAAGTGCACCTTTACAATTTGTACATTTAAAGAACAACTCTACCGCGGAATCAAACTTTACGCGGGGACAATCTTTATTTCCGCAGTGGTAAAACTCCGACGACTCTTCATACTCCAAACGGATCTGCAATCGGTCAAGGATCTTTTTCTTTTGATTATCAATAAAACTATCGACATGATCTTTTTTTGCTCTCCATCTATATACAAACCATCCTTTTTTTTCGTCCTTTACTCTGATTCCTGTGATTAGAGCCTTACCAAACATATCATAGAGGACTTTCCTTATGATATTAATCCTCAGACCAGTGGCGCTTGCAATCTCTTCATCGGTTGCATCATCAGTATTTAAAAGTCCTCGAGCGACCTTTAGATACTCTTCTCCCCCAATCAGACCCGCAATTTTAACAAAAGAATCTTCATATTCAGCCGAGCGCATGTACATACATATGTATTGCTATTTTTGGATATATAGTTAGCGATATAAAGTGATTTTTGCGTAAACATGGGATTTTTGGCCATTCATAGTACCATACTTGAGCGTTCCGTTTACCTCGATAAATAAAATATTCATATATTCCATTATCTTCCAATTCCAATCATAACAGACTATTACTGTATTAAAATGCGAACGCACTATCTGGAGATTCGTACACGATCAATTATCTCGTTTTCTCAAATTTGCCGCGTCTACCCCAAGCACCGCCGCTCCCACCACGATAATTGTTGCCATTGCTGCTCGTGTGTCTTCTATCACCATACCCCCTTCTGTATCCAAAGTCGGCACGCGACATACTGCTTCCACCATACCCTTGTCTTGGTTGATAACTTGTGGTATGATACCGACGCCGCTGTTGCAGCTGCCTAACGATAGGGACTGATATTCCCATCTCTTCGTTGAGTTTGCGGATGCTGTGCTGCGTTTGTCTTAAGATTCTTCCAAAGTTCTCAACCCTGTCCTGCGAAACTAACGAGATTGCTCTGCCTGATGCTCCCGCCCTAGCAGTTCTTCCAATTCTATGAAAGTACATCAATGGATCCTCAGGAATATCATAGTTTATCACATGACCGATGGCTGGAACATCTATTCCTCTTGCAGCTATGTCTGTAGCAACCAGAATGTCTTCATTCCCCTTCTTAAACCTGTACATTGCGATATCTCTCTGTTTTTGAGAAAGATCGCCGTGAATCGTTATTGCTTTGAATCCTTTTTGTTTCAATTCAACTGCAAGTCTCTGCGTTCTTTGCTTAGTGGCGGCAAAAACTATCGTCTGTTTCTGATCCCTATTCTTTATAAAGTGACAGAGATGCTTAAATTTCTCCTTCTCATGGACAATCAAATAAGATTGATCGATTGTATCAAGGCTTAGCTCCTGTTCATTTAATCTGATCTCTTGAGGGTCTTTCATATATTCTTGGGCTAATCTCAAAATCTCCGGTGGCATGGTCGCAGAAAAAAGGCATGTCTGCCTGTCTTCACTTACATAAAACAAAATGAACTTGATATCATCGATGAAGCCCATATCCAACATTCTGTCGGCTTCGTCAAGCACTACAAAGCTAACATCATTTAGCTGGATTGAACCGCGTTTTAGGTGATCAATCAATCTGCCAGGAGTTGCAACTACTATTTGGACCCCCCTCTCTAATTGGTCCAGTTGGAGGTTGAAGCTTTGTCCACCGTATATGGATACTGCTTTAATATTGCTATACTTTGCAAACTTATTAATTTCAATTGTTATCTGGACAGCTAACTCTCTTGTGGGTACTACTATCAGGGCTTGTACAGGCCCGTGGCGCTTTAATCTGCTTAATATCGGTAAAGAAAAAGCTGCTGTTTTACCTGTTCCTGTATGTGCCTGCCCTATTACATCGATACCCCTTAAAATAAATGGTATTGCTGTCTCTTGAATAGGAAAAGGCATGTCAAAACCGTTTTCCTCGAGGGCTCTAAGTATTTCAGTACTCATCCCTAAGTCTTTGAAAGTTTTCAATTTTCCAGGTCCTCACTTGTGTTTTCCAAAAGTCACGGGAGACGCGAGAAGCAATTTTCGACTTACTTAACAGATCTGCCGTATATCTTTTGCTCGCTTTTTATATAAATTACACAGATATAAGGCATACGGAGAATTATTTACTAATGGGACACTGAATATCAAGAGTATCTGAACCTGAATATCTACTTCAAGCCAAATCAGTTTAGGAGCTTCAACCCAGCCATGCATA
>JBPYDU010000013.1:0-9007 GCA_051985995.1 Candidatus Nitrosopolaris sp. | reverse complement strand
TGAATTACCCTCGCAGACTCTAGACAACGCCTCCCGTATAACCTCTTTTAATATCCTAAGCCCAAAGATTAATTAAATGCGTTCCGTTCTTTCTGGATAGTAAGTTGGCTCACTTCAAGCTTGTGATTTCAGACGCAAAAGGAAAGAGTGTATCACAAGAACTCCGGGACAGAGCAGCCCAACCGCTGTTGGGATCAAAGATTGGGGATACTCTAGATTCTTCGGTCATAGGCTTGACACAAGGAAAGATCAGAATAACAGGAGGCAGCGACAAATCAGGCACTCCTATGCGTCAAGACATTCATGGTGGCGTAAAGAAATACGTTTTACTTTCAAAAGGTGTGGGAATGCAGAACTTCGGTGAAGGCATTAGGAAAAGAAAACTGATTAGAGGTAATACAGTCACTGAAGAAATCTATCAATTGAATTGCAGGCTAACGGAGGGAAATTTGCAAGAAAAGTCTCCACCACCAACGCCAAGTGGAGACGATTCCACTTCTCCATCGCCTGCTCACGAAGCATCAGAAAAGAAAAAGAGCTCCGGTAGCAGTCGTTAGTTTCGCAAGTGTATCCAGATGTGGGGTGTGGTATACCGGATTAAATTTTCCCGGGTAATTAACCTTATATCTCTCAACAAATTTAGGATCCACGTTGCATTGGAGGGACACGTTACCTGATTGGTATATCAAAGAATACGGATACCAACCTAATATCAATATAGGTACCGCTGGTCATGTAGACCATGGTAAAACAACTCTAGTAGAAGCTATTACAGGTGTTTGGACCAGCGCGCATAGTGAGGAGCTAAGAAGGGGCATTACAATTAAGGTGGGATACGCTGACGCGGCTTTTTACAAGTGTTCAGAGTGTCCTCCTCCTCTCCGTTATTCCACGAATCCTACTTGTCCTAACTGCGGCAGACAAGG
This sequence comes from Candidatus Nitrosopolaris sp., assembly GCA_051985995.1. Lineage (GTDB taxonomy): Archaea > Thermoproteota > Nitrososphaeria > Nitrososphaerales > Nitrososphaeraceae > Nitrosopolaris. The sequence continues at coordinate 8,081 of JBPYDU010000013.1, read as the reverse complement.
TGAGCTATCTCGTGTTGTGAGTTTTGTTGACTCCCCTGGTCACGAAAGTTTGATGGCAAATATGCTTTCAGGCTCTGCTCTAATGGATGGAGCTGTTCTTGTAGTTGCAGCAAATGAGAAAGTTCCTCAGCCGCAAACCAGAGAGCACTTACTCGCTCTGCAAGTATTAGGCATCCAGCAGATCGTGATAGTTCAAAACAAGGCGGACTTGACTGATTATAATGACGCAGCTGAGAACTACAAACAAATAAAGGGATTTGTAAAGGGAAGTGTTGCAGAACAGGCCTCAGTCATTCCTGTATCAGCACAGCATAAACTCAATATTGATGCCTTGATAGAAGCTATTGAAAATAATATTAAAACTCCGACGAGAAAGACAGAAGCCAAAGCTGTGATGCATGTTTTGCGATCGTTTGATGTTAACAAACCCGGGATTCCGATAAAACAAGTCAAAGGGGGAGTGATTGGTGGTGCATTAGTTCAAGGGGAATTCACGCTGGAAGATGAGATACAGATTCGACCCGGCTTTTTGGATGAGAAAAAAGGGAAATACGAGCCAATTAATTCGACGATTTCGTCACTCGGAACCGGTGCTGGTCTTGTTGAAAAAGTGAGACCAGGAGGACTCGTTGCTATCGGAACGAAATTAGATCCAACTTTCGTGAAGAGTGATTCCCTCATTGGATCAGTAGTTGGAAAGCCGGATGCTCTGCCTGACGATGTTGATGACATCTCTGTCGAAGTGCATCTTTTCGATACTGCAGTTGGCACACAAGACATGGTCAAAGTTGAACCCATTAAGGCCAAGGAACCACTACGTCTCAATATCGGGACCGCTGCAACCTTAGGAACTGTTACGAGCGTTAAGGACGTCAAGATAGACGTAAAGCTCAGAAAGCCTGTTTGCTTGATGCCTAGTAGTCGAGTCGCGATTAGTAGAAGAATTACAGATAGATGGAGATTAATAGGTGCAGGCGTAGCATTATGAACGAGTTCCATTCATCGCCCTCTTCCGCTTCCTCTTCTTTCTAATTGTGATTTCAACTAAAACCCTATGTTCTGCACAATATACAGCAGACACAGCTGGGGTTGTATCAGTCTAGGAGACATGGATGTTCGTATGATTTTCGAAGCGATATTCTGCATGTCGTTCATTGGAGTTTTGTATTCTCCCAGAGTATTATTGTGACAATTGAGCCAGCAATAGTTCTCATGATCACTTGCGAAAGTTTGTTTAAAATATGGAAAGATTAAAAGACAAATATATCAATACATGGACGTAATTTGTGATACGAGTTTTTTGGTCGTCCTTGTATCGGCTCCGATAAAACGCCTTGACCAAGTTGAGACCGAACTCGGTAAGCTAAACTTTTTGGTTCCTGATATCGTGATTAAAGAGTTGAAACGCTTGGAGCGAACTTCTGGGCCGAAAAGGTCCATGATAGCAAAAACTGCAATCGATATTTCTAGTTCAAAGTCAAAGATAATTCAAGTTGCAAAATCTCTACACGTAGACGATGCCATATTGGAATATGCTACGAGCCACAATTGTGCCGCAGCAACTATCGATAGGAATTTAAAGAAGAGACTCCTGGCAAATAATGTCTTAGTAATCACTCTAAGCAACAATGTTTTGAGAGTCGTGGTTCCTGTTGTTGAAGAACAGATTTAAAAATTTTTAAGTCGAGACATTCAGTAGAAGAGTAAGACATATGATCGAATATAATGGTGTTGAGATTTATTGGACCGGCCACGATGGGTATCTAATCATCGGATTGGATGATAAGAATAAAAAGAAGACAATTTATATTGACCCTTTTCAGCTTTCAAGCAGCTATCACAATAAAAATGATGCAGACCTAGTTCTCATCTCTCACAATCACTATGATCATCTGAGCCTAGAAGATCTGAAGCATGTTACAAATAAACAAACTAGCATAGTTGCCGCACAGGAATGTATTGAGCAGCTAGGAGAGCTAGATTTAAAGGAGTATAAGGGAGTAAAACCAAATGATAAGCTAACTATCCAAGACATCCCGCTTGAAGTCGTTTCCGCGTATAACACGAATAAAAAATTTCATCCGAAAGCAGATGGTAAGGCTGGATTTGTTTTTACACTAAGTAGTCAGCGCATGTATCATGCCGGTGATACAGACATAATTCCTGAAATGGAATCAATTAAACCGGATATTGCGTTCGTGCCTGTGTCTGGGACGTATGTTATGACAGCAAGCGAGGCTGCGCAAGCAGTAAATGAATTGATAAGACCAAAGAGACTAGTAATTCCTATGCATTATGGAGCTATAGTGGGTAACGAAAAAGATGCAGAAAATTTCCGAGAGCTCGTTAAGATATGTGAGACAAAAATATTAAGACGTGATTAGAACCAAGTAATAAAAAAAATTTTCTATGATTCAAAAAAGGTTTATCTTTTTTATTTTCATGATTAAAAAACTTATATACGTACCTTTTTCTATATAAATGAAAATGGCCGCAAAGAAAAAAGCAGCGAAATCTGCAAAGAAAGGAACAAAAAAGAAATAAAGATCATTAACTGATCTTTATTGAGTGGAAAGTACAGTGACAACACTGTAACCTTTCCATTCTTTCTATTAACAACATATCGTTTGTTATCCTTTTTTCTTTCATTAAAAATTCTTTTCTATTAACAACATATCGTTTGTTATCCTTTTTTCTTTCATTAAAAATACTATCCTTCGATGATAGTGAGAACGTAGATGCTAGCATATGTTTGCGATTATAGGGATTCGAGCTATGATAGAAAGGTGCGACCCTTTCACATCAGCCAACCCGCCATCAAGATCTTTCTCAATTCGGCACACGCGGCACGGCAGTACCTTAAAAAAAGGGTGGTTCAGATAATACCGATCAATGCTGGAAGGCGGTAAAACCATTTTAAGGGCCGGTCGGTTTGAACTTCGAGTAAGAGAGCTAATAGTTGTTGGAGTTTTAGCTCTAGCGTTTACGACCGCTTTTATTATGCGGTCTTACCCTTCTAAATACGGATTTTATCTTAATGAATTCGACCCTTACTTCGATTATCGTGCTACAAAGTATATTGTAGATCATGGTCTTAATGCCTACTTTAAGTGGCATGACACCTTATCGTGGTACCCGGAAGGGAGAAATGTTCCGGCAACATCACAATCGGGGCTTCACATAGTCGCTGCTTTTCTCTACAAGATCTTTGGCGCAGGGAGCACACTTTTGGACTTTACAATTTGGCTGCCGGTAGTCCTGGGTTCGCTGACAACCATAGTCATATTTGCTCTTGTCAGGACGCTAAGGGGTACCACTGCGGGTATGTTTTCAGCTCTTTTATTTGCATTTAGTCCTGCGATAATTCAAAGAGGTAATTTAGGCTGGTTCAAGTCTGAGCCTCTGGGACTTTTTTTTGGCTTATTAGGAGTATATCTGTTACTTTCTGCAATCAAACACAAGGAAGTCAGGTATGCTATTCTGAAAGCAGTTGCGGGGGGTTTTGTCTTGGGCCTAGCGAATGCATCTTGGGGCGGTGTGCAGTATTTCAGCATTCCTATTTCAATATTCTTTATTGCTTTGCCGTTCTTTAGAAAAGACATCACGATTCCGATGTACGCTGCCATTACATTTACGGCAATCACAATTTTGACTGCTGGTGCCTTCCCAAGACCCGGACTTTCCTTTGTTATTGGCTTGGCAGGTCTCGCATTAATGGGCGGCACAATATTTCTGGTCATAGCTTACTTTGTGAAAAAATTGAGCCAACCTAGGAGGGCGATTCGAAACACACTTTTTCTTTTGATAGCTTTTTTTGCAGTTGGAGTCGGATTCATTGGACTGGGAGCGTATCATCATTCATCCTTCAGATACCTCAATGCACTTAATCCATTTCTCTCTACCCAAAACCAACTGGTTGCATCTGTAGCTGAACACTTTACTCCCACACTAGTAGATTACTTTACAAATTACTCAATTCTGCTGATGTTCGCTGGACTGGGCGCTTGGATTGCGTTTAGACGCAGGGACGACATGTCAGTATTTGCATTACTCCTGGGCATTACTGGATTATATGTAAGTGCCACGTTTGCAAGACTTTTAGTTTTTGCGTCGATCGGCATTATTGTCCTTGCAGGAATAGGGATTTATGAAATAACGCGGACCTATCTTGATCGAGAATCGTCATCACCCGTATCTTCATCTTCTGTATCAGATTCAAAATCAAAAAAAGCAAAGAAAAATGTTGAAGGATCCAAAGTGATTCCTGTAAAAAGTCGATGGCTGATAGTATCATATGTTGCAATAATAATTTTGATGCTATGTATTCCAATGGTCTACCCTGCGAACTCTAACTGGTTGAATTCTGCGGATATCCCACCGTCCATTGCCAATGGGGGCACAGGCTATCGGCTGCAGTCTAACGACTGGATAGACGCATTAAATTGGATTGCAAAAGATACACCTAAAAATGCCGTGGTTGCGGCGTGGTGGGATTATGGATATTGGATAACAACCCTCGGTAATAAAACTAGCTTGGCTGATAATGCGACCATAAATCAAACACGAATTGCGACGATTGCAAAAATGTTTATTGACCAAAAAGAAAATGGAATTAAAATTGCTCAAGATTTAAAAGCTGATTATATAATCGTCTATGTTGTGGCACAAAGATTCTCTGGAGTTAACGGTACTGATTTTTATACTCTAGGGAGTGGTGGCGACGAAAGCAAGAAGCAATGGTTTATGAGGATTGGAGGATTTGATGAAACCAATTACCTTCAAGTAGACGGGTTCACTGCCAAGCCGATATTCTGGAATTCAACTCTTCTCGGTCAGCTTATGCCGTTCACGCCGCAAGGTTACGCTTCATTTCAGGGAGGACAATTGACTAATGTGCTACCTGACTATAGTCCCGGCTCAGTTGGTCTTTATGTAAAGCATATCAAATTCCCAGTCGGTAATAACCCAGGTAATCAGCCACTCAGTCTAGTATATTCTTCACCCAGCTTTCAAAGCAATGACCCTGGTTTAGTGTTCGGAGTACTGATATACAAGATCAATCACAACTATGTACCGAAAGTAACTTCAAACCCCTATCACGAAGTATTTGTTAACAGCACCCAACTACCGCCATCACCACAACAACAACAACAGTTGCAACCGTCTTCTTCTTCTCATGCTATTCGATCTTCACTTCCATCTTCTTCAGGTCAAGGGACTCCAATAACTAATAATGCTACCTCAGCCGGTGCTATAAGCAATACCACGAGCAAAGGAACACCAATAACTCACAATGTTACCTCTGCCAATAGCGCGGGCAAAGGGAACACAACTACTTCAAAATAAATCGCCGCACTTGTTTGCAGCTCCTGATGGATACTCATCATAACGAAGTAATAGTAAAGCCTGGCTGGTAGTTAATTTTAGATATTCAATACGCTCTATTAGCTATTACTCCACTAGTATTACTAATTGTACCAATAGTTGTTTGTTTTCCGCGATCCCAGACATTCCCTTCTTTTAGCGCAGCATAAATGAAGGGCAGCAACGTGGTAGCTTCACCATGAATTGTTGTTTGCCGAGCTTTCTCTGCTACCTTGCCCCATGATATAGCCTCTGAGACCAGAGCGCCACTCAAACTGCCATCCCATTCTGGAGCTGATGTAATATATACTGCATACTCAAGTCCGCCTCTAAACTGATTCCACCATAATGTGTGATGTTTCGAAATACCGCCGCCTATCATAAATGCACCTGTTTTTGTCGCATCATATATGAGGTCCGACATCTTGGATTCATCTTTTAAGATATCAATTTTGAAATCTTTATGCCTTTGTTGGAACAACCAGATTTGACTCCCGACTGCTCCATCGACTATTCCTGGCACAATGACAGGAATCATACTTTTGTGAGCCCAATAAAGGAAAGACGATTCGTTTAGAGTGCTACCAATATGGTCTATGATTTCATAAGCTGAAAATTCTCGTCTCTCTTTTTGACTATTATACAACTCTTCCAAGGAGGATTGAACCTTCTCTTCTATCAATGAGCCATAGCTAGCTTCCGGTACTAACACGTTTCCTAAACGATGAATTTTTTTCTTTAATAGAATAGAATCGTTCATCCTAAAATCTCCTGCATAGTACTGTCTGTACGATCTCGCTATGTCGTGGTCTAATGCGCCACACGTCGTTATTACACACTCAAACATTTTGTCCTTTATCATATCTCGTATAATCCCCCGAACGCCTGTTGATAGCAATGCACCTACAACTGAAAGAAATTTTGTGCATCGTTTTTCACTTTGCATTCTTCTCAGAATTTCCACGCCATATGAAAGATTTCTAGACTCAAAGCCACCAGATGTTGACATGGCTTTGATGATTGAGCTGACACGAGTAGATTCTAGTGAATAGTCTCTTACTATGTCATTCAGGATGCGGTCTATTCTCTTGTCTTTTTTGTTACGACCTCTCATGCATCGTACCAATGGTATGCGTCTCTATATTCTATTGCAAAAAATCTATCTGTAATCTTAAAAGCAAGTAAATTTTCATTATTATGACGTGGACAAAGCCCATTCTTTTACTGGGAGGAAAATTGAACCGCCAGAGATCTTTGCTCAAATGACGGTTTCGCAACTTATGGATTTTTTTGGATCTACTGGTTACAACGCTCGACGTCTAGCTGAGGCTGGTAAGTTGATGGCAGACATGTTACGTACAAGTTCAACCGTTTGCTTGACATTAGCCGGGGCAATGACTCCGATAGGCTTGGGCAAGACAATTGTCACTATGATCAAGAATGGATTTATTGATTGGATTGTGACAACAGGTGCCAATGTTTATCATGACTTACATTTTGCTTACGGCCTACCCGTGCGCCAAGGACATTTCGACGTCGACGATGATATCCTTTATTCGAAGGAGATCGTGAGAATATATGATGTATACATTAAAGAAAAAGGAACGCTCCAAGCTCAAGATATAATTGTGCGGAACGATTTGAGAAAAGGTAACGATGGCAGCACGAGCATCCCCTTTGCAGTATCCACCGCGGACATCTCGTACATTTTGGGGAGGGCTGCAAAGAAGACGTCTAGTCATCCCGGGAAATCCTTCGTAGTGGCCGCATATGAAAATCAGGTACCTATTTACATGCCTGCAATTGGCGACTCTTCAATTGGTCTGAATATGCTCCCACTAATGTTTGAGGGGATAAACGGGCTTTTCCCCAACGTGGTTTTGGATGTAGCAGAGTCAGCCGCGATTCTCTGGAAAAGTAAAAGATCAGGAGGTGTCGAACTTGGTGGCGGAGTTCCAAAGAACTTTTTTCAGCAGACCGGGCCTGCTCTTTATCAAATATTGAAGATCAAGGAAGGCGGGCAAGATTATGTTATACAGTTGACCGACGCGCGCTCCGATACAGGTGGCCTGTCAGGTGCTACTTTGCAGGAGGGAAAGAGTTGGGGGAAGATCAAAACATCGCATGAAAGGAATGTAACAGTTTATGGGGATTCTTCAGTTTACTTTCCGCTTTTATGCTCGTACGTGCTATCAGAATGCAAGCCAAGGAAGCTTCAGAAATTGTATTCGCTGAAAAACACTTGGGTAAGGGAGATGAAAGAGAAGTATGCAGAAAAGAGAAGGACTCGATAACATTCAATCGGGTAGTGAGACTCTCAACATATCAATATACTTGCCGTGTTAGCGAGATATATTATATACATAAGTCTGAATTCAAAAGGTGATGCACGGACAATAAACCAAATTTGTTTACATGCTGCCTTCTGTACATCTCAAGGATAAGCAGGCACGGTATAACGGTGTAGCTGTGCGCTATCACTGGGTTGATTGTTGATTGTGGGTCAGTCACTTGAACTTAGTTACACTAGTACGAATGCTCCTCAATCTTGTGAACTTTCAATTCTTTGAGAGTGGCGAACATAATTTCGCATTTCTCGCATTTCCACTGATTGGCCCTCGCTTCTTTATAACTAATATATGTCGCTTCCTTACTTTCATATTGCTTCGTCTTGAAATTATAGAGGGAATGATTATAGTTCACTTTGTATTTTAGCT
>JBPYDU010000012.1:0-16895 GCA_051985995.1 Candidatus Nitrosopolaris sp. | reverse complement strand
TGATAATCAGTTTCTTGTTATCTAAAATTTCACGGACCTTCTTTTCAACTAGTTTGTTTATTTTGAAGTATTCTTCCGTATTCTTTAGTCGGTCAATCAAACGCTGTAACTTGTTCTTTTGTTCTTGTAGATGGCGTAACATATTGGCTGAAATTTCTCTGAATCTGTTCAACTGATAGAGTTCCTTTTCTAACTTATCTTGCTGGAATTTAAATGCGGATACATTTTTTTTCATGGATACGTATTTCCGTTCTAAATATGGTACCTCTACAGAAAGGTTTAGTAGGTTCTCAACTTTCTCTGAGCCCAAATCAAGTTTTTTAGTTAGTTGGTAAAGTTTAAGGAACGAGGAAATGTCATCTCTTATCTCTGCATATACCTGACGGAGGTTGTGTAGACCTTTTAGATTCCAAAACTCTTTGTATAACCTACCTGCCTCGCTTGGTTCGATATCTAATTTGATTGCAACATCTATCGGAGTATTTCCATGTTCAAACAGCTGCAAAGCTTGCGAGGCCTTCGATAGTCTAATTCTGTTTTGTCCCTCATCTTCGCGTGTTTCCCTCCTGATAATAGAAGAAATGTCCCCAAATGACATGTGAACAATTTCAGCAATATCACGTATCGTTTTTCCTTCGTTGGATAGCTTTATGACCCAACCTTCTTTTTCTTGTCTAGTTAGAACCAAGTGATCTGGATTTTGTAATCATTACATAATACGTCCCGCAAGCTTATTAACGTTATCTATGTGTTTCCCCTGTTGCTATGATGTTTCTCCTGTTACTTGCTGCTACTTTCTGAGCACGAATATGTCGAAAAATCAGCGATTGAAGCCCTCTATGAGTACGAAAGTCCAAAGTAGACCTCAGACAATAGGATCTTATGGTTAGAAACCCTAGCACTAGAGGTCAGGATTCTCTCCCGAAATCTTAGATTCTTGTGATTTACCGTATATAGTGGAGAGGAATGCTGTTGCAGGTGTGATTCTTATGCGTAGCCCATTCTATCGAAATCACCTTCCATGATCTAGACTTATTACTAGAGTCAAAATAGATTCGCGTTCCGAAGCCTTTTTTGCATATAAGCACCTGCTGCTGACATTCATCTCTACGCTCACTTCGGAATCGACCTGTTATCTCTTTGATCCTTCACACAAGCCGCCTGTTACCGCTTCTATTAACTTTGTAAGTTGGATCCGTTTTTAATTACACAACACTTAGAACACTTTTAATCCTTAGCCTCGATATTGTCATCTCACAATGCACCACAATCGGACTCAAGAAAGTAGTAGAAATTGGATTCCGGCACCCTTCCAGCAAGCCGGACAAAAAATTGCTGCAGATGCGGTAAAACACTTTTTAACCGAGGATGATAGGGTGATCGGACTTGGTAGCGGCCCAATGGCAGCAGCAATTATACGAGAAATTTCAAAGTTGCCCTACAGAGAAAGTCTTCAATGTATTGCGACATCTACTCAGATTAAACTTGAAGCCGAGGCTGGTAAATTAAGAATTGTAGACGACAACCTTGTCACCGAAGTTGAGGTCGTTTTTGATGGGGCCGATCAGATTGACAAAAACAAGAATATGATAAAAGGCGGGGGAGGCGCTCTCCTAAAAGAGAAGATTTTGCACTCCGCAGCCAAAAAGGTCATTATAACGGCAGAGTCGACGAAATATGTAGAATGCTTCAATCGGACTGTGCCGATAGAGGTACATCCGTTTGCACGACATATAGTCAGGAAAAAACTAAAAGAATTGAGCGGATACCCGAGACTACGTATGATAGACGAAGGCTATGTTTACGTGACAGAGAACGGGAATTTCATACTAGATACTTTCTTTACCACTATACCAGATATCAGAAAAAAAGAGGTTGAGCTGAAGAGTATAGCAGGAGTACTCGAGGTTGGCCTATTTACAAGACATGCGGATATTTATTATAAAGCTCATGAAGATGGATCGTTTGAGAAAATCCACTAATGCATAGTTCTTAGCAGTCGTTGTTTGGCAAGATCTACTAGTTCCAACCTCGGGATTTTCAAGCTGCAAATGCTCGTTGATGTGCAGCGTCAATTATAAGATGCAGACATTAGATGTCGACAATACATTGATTGAACCTACGTCGTTTTAGTTCGAATATCAGTAGTAATAAAGGAGGCCTGTTTCTGTCATGGAGGATTTGAGGGACCAATTCGGACTTATATGCACAATCCATAAATGACAGTACGGATGGGAATACGTGTCGTAAAAAATGAAGGCACACATGGGCGTATATTACGCAGCTGCCGCTACAACCATAATCATAGGACTACTGCAGATCGTTCTTGCCAGTACATTAACAACAGTAGAAAAAGGTAATCCCAGTCTACAGATATTTTTCACGGGAATAGGAGTACTCCAATTATTCTGGGCTGTCGGTATAATCAGAAAATGGGGTAGTGCCTTTTACTCTTTGGCTACAGGTCTCAACATAGCATTGATCTTTTTGTGGCTTGTCTTACGGTTGCCGCAGGATTTTATAGGAGTTGCTTTACCTATAGATTCCCTAAGTATTGCAATCGAGGCATTGCAAATTATCTTTTTTGCACTGTGTACAATGATCTTGGCCTCAAGTGAGGACCGTAAACTGAGTACGCCTGCATCCAAAACAAATATAATGACTAGCATCATTATTGCCGGCAAGGTGACTTTTATGGCTAGTAGGAGGGTTGGTATAGGAATCGGTGCCGCAATTCTGATCATCGGGTTAGCAGGGATAATATATTCGATGCATCAAGTAGTGCAACAATACCAAATAAAAAGCACCTCGACTCCTCCCTATACATCCGAGCCCCCAGTACAGACTCCGTCTTGGGTGTACGTCGAAATAGCATTCATTATTATCCTCATTGCTGGCTTGACGGTCGCGTCATACGGAGCTACTTTTCCTAGGCGAGTATCTAAACAGCAGGTAGGCCGTTAATATGAACTAGTAGCCAGACTGAGAGACACAAAGTAAATTGAAAATTTAATGGTAAATGCTTTAAATTCAAATAATTTGAATTTTTTAGAAACCTGAAGTGTTCGGGCTTAGATTTAGTCAGCCCCAGCCACGAATTAAGGAGCAGCGGATGTTTGCTTATCGTTGTTTCGCGGACGAGTTCATTTATGGCTGGATCATATCTACAAAGGATTTAAGTTGCTGTCCTTTTCTTCTGAGGTGATTATTTATTTTCACTTTTTTTGGCACTATCCGAACTTTCACTCCAAGCATTCCAGAAGATGTTAAGCCAGTATTCATTAATTTTTGAGAATTCCCTCGCAAATCCATTGTACATCACTATACCGGCTTGAGCAAAATCTTGCCACAAAGAAATGCTGAGACCAAAGGGAGAAGGGTAATCTCTAGATGGAATAACAAACTTCTCAATGTTAGTGTCCAAAACCTCCTTCTTAATACCAGTATCAGAAACTGGTAATTCTTGTGGTTGATCCTCCTTCGTATCTAGACCAGGCTTTTCAATGTTAGTGTCCAGTTCATTAACGGCTTCCTGACCTACTCTTGGGAGGGTAACCTCATCTTTTTCTACTTGTTCCCTATGCGCAGGCACTGATTGTACCGAAACTAAAGATATCGGTTTATCTTGTGATAATTTGGGTTGCAACTTTGTCTTGTTCTCTGTCTGTATAACAGTCTCTTCCAATACATTCGAAGTAGTACTAGTACTAGAAACCCTGTTCGTTTCAATTTTTGAATTTTTCTCTTTTTCATGAATTGATTCAGTCAATTCCAAATTTGTAACAAGTGGCACTTCCGCCTGATATTTGGGTGGCTGCGACTCCTTGCCTTTTATGTCCTCCGTCATAACAGTCTGGGTCGCTGTTTCTCCTCTACTTTCAACGCGTTGTTGGGAGGCAGCCATGAAATTTTCTCCTCCTTTCTTTTCAATTTGAGCTCTAGATGTTTCTGTCGTTTCTGTTGTTGGCAGAATTGGCACTTGAATTGGCGTTTTATAATGCTTTTTTGATTCAACGGGTTCTGAACGTCGAATGGTGGTCTCGACCTTCAGTCGTTCCGGTTCAATAACTCTTGTTACGGTGCCACTTATCTCTTCGGCCGAGGGCCTCAAGCTTTTTCCCTGTGGAAGTGGATCTTCCATGTTGACCTTGTACTTGGACAAATTCTCGCTACTATCAATAATCACTAAATTACCAGCTAAAGATATTATTGACTTCGGAATATCAAACCTGAAATTCCCGTTAAACTCACTAAAAACAACTATCACTTCGTCAGTGTCCTTTGCTACATATCCAATAAGATTCTGGCTGATAATATTATTATTTTCGTCGTTTGAAACGGTAACCACAGTTTTCCTAAATAGATCTATAGGCAATCTCAGCATATCCTAAATGCGAAAGAGCTACGTATCTTTGACATTATAGCCATATTATGAAGCAATCTACAATAAATCTCTTCTTGATCAGCCTCAAGTCGGAGCATACCAAAGAACAGTTTCAAATCCAGTCGGATTCTATTTGAAATCTGCAGCACCCACGGAAATTAGCAGCATCGTTTCGTATCTTAATCAAATGGGGGGAAAAGGCCGATCATATCCGTACAGAAATCCGTCCCTATTTGCAATCAGACACCATTACTTAATAAGGATACATCATTTAACAAGGATTCGTAGAAGAATACAATTTATACGAAATTAGAATCTACAGAAAAACACCTAAAAGCATTTGACCTTAATGAGACGTAAATATGCTATCACACAGTAATCTGAGGTGCAAGTTAAGGCACCCGTCAAGGAATGCCAAAATGATATACTTAATCGTGGTGCAGCTTTACATTTAAATAAATTGTCTATACGATTTGGAAATAAAAGTTACATTTGGTAAGTCAGTGTTACATTTATTTGCTATATGTTTAGTTTTCTTTCAGATGATTTTATATCTTTGAATAGATATATATTCAATATGCTAAATAGTATAGCACACACTTACGAGGCCGTCCAACAGCCTATTGTTATCATACTTGTAGCAATAGCATTAATAGCATTAGTAGGAGGATTCATTCTCATATCGAATTATGTTATGCCGAATGTGCATCAATACTGTCAGAATAAGCAAGGTGCACTACATTGCTACCAAGTCCAGTATCATAAAATCTTTTGAAAAATAACCAACCCTAATTTAGCGGTAGGAGTCGCAATCGTTGTGAGGTAAATGCCCTGTATTGGTATCTGCTCTCGATTTAAAGCCATTAGACCTGCAACCGTAGGAGGCCTTCGTTACTCTATGGGACAGAAAAGATGTCAAATATGTGATATTTTTCTTTATGCTGAAGGCCTTTATTGTCCCTGTTGCAAGTATAGGTTGCGAACCAAACCAAGGCTAAGCAAGGCTAGGCTTAAGCTATTGGAAATACAAAAAGCAAAAAAAGTAGTCTTGAAAGATTAACGTGAAACAAAATTCTACATTCATTAAGCCATAATTTTTCAGCTACGTCTTGGACCACACACTGACCGGTTATCTCTTCTTTCGACGTTTCCTTGACTTTTGGCTGAATGCCTGATAGATGGCCATACTTAAGAGGATGCCTAACGCTGAACGTAATAAAAATTTTTTAGCTTCCTCTTTGCGTCCATAAAAATCTAAAATTATTGCGATTAAGACATCTACTGAAGCATCAGCCAATCTTAGGACCTGCACCTAAATGCTTCGCAATTCTAATAATTGCAGAAAGATGGTCCTTGCTGTTCCGAAATATTGCCAATAAAATCACAAATTAGTTTTTTTGTACTCGTTATCTCTTGATAATTCAGAATGGATTTAATCCTTCCCTGTCTGTATAAATCGTGAGAGGTCCCCGTTAATCGACTCCCACTCAGAGAACTTTTCAACAAAGTATTTACAACAATCCTGGTAAGACATATAACCATTTGAGCATAACTTTCGTTATAAACTATGATGAGTAAATTATACGAATACCTGTAAATTGCAGTATTGCATTAATTTATCAGAAGGTCCACATCCAAAACCAGACAGGCGATAGTTTAATGACATGGATAAGTCTACTGGCTCGAAAGTAATTATGAATGATTAAACAACCGTTGAAGACTAATTAATTATGTTTATAGGTGTCAATTTGCAATTTCTCGCGGTGATTATATATTTAATGTGTATATTATATCTAAAATATATTAGATCTGAAATCCGGTGGCTTTTCGAATTCGATGCAATTAGAACTTGCAATGACAATTTCACCAAACCAAATCGTTATTAAGTGGAATAGGCAAACGGGATTGTCAAAGGGGATAGCAGGTGGACATTTTATAGGAGGGTTAACCTAATTGCCATCCCCATTCAAGTCTGAAACTATCAATTGTTTCAAAAGTATTCCACAATATCAGATCAATAACCTCTTTCTTGCCTTTCCTTATTTATTTGATTTTTCCTCATATATTGCTCTAGAATTTCTTTAGGTGACATACCAAGTTCAATTGACGTTTGCACGAGGAAATGCAACAAGTCAATAACTTCCTCTTTTGCTCGAGTATCATCAAATTTAGTAGGTTTCTTCCACCACTTCCAGTTGGTAAGTCGTTGAAGCTCGATAGCTTCGTGGATCATGGCTGTTGCGAGTACGGATATTCTTTCCTCTTTTAGATGGGGGTAGCCGGCAGAGGTAGTAATTTGGGCCAATTCTATTTGAAGTTTGAAAATAGTCTCAAGTACATCCATAACCTTTCAGCTTCCTATATTTATTAAATGACTCGTACGTCACTCCTTTCTTACTGCCAAACTCCTTTGGTAGCCCAATGATAAATTGCTCTTTCATCCGGCTCGTTCCTGGTAACGTCGTCTTTGACGAATGCCGTTTCTGCATCTCTCTGTAGGTTAAGGTATTCTCTCGGCATTTTCATCCTCAGTCGTTTACGCAACTTTAGAAATGTATCAATATCTCCATGGATTATCATTCTGTATTGCATAAGTAGTTCCTTCAGAATCCAGTTATCGCTCACGCTATTTACAATCTCATCGAAATTTACTAGCGTAGACTTCATCACTGCAATTGATTTTCTAAGAGTTTTGTCTACTAGGTATAGTTCATTTTCATGAGAGGCGTTCTTGGATGGAGGAATAAGGTCATTCAGATCATTGCTTTTCGCTCTACAACCGTTTACAATATTTCTGATCTCGACTTTAGTCAGTGGATTTTTTATAACAAAACCAGCGATCTCTTGCAAAGTTACTTCGTCTAAAGGCAACATCTCTAATGCCACACTCGGACTTATTCGCTGGCGAATAATTTCATTACGAATATTTTGGGGAAGACGTAGGAGCTGTATTCTCTTCGTAACAAACTCTTGGCTCCTACCAATACGACTTGCCAATTCGGTTATTCCACCCCAGCCTCGACCTTCAATGTATTGATTAAAGGCAATGCCTTCCTCGATAGGATTCATAGTCTTGTGTTGCACATTTTCTACTAGACCTACTTCATAGGCTTCCATGTCTGAAAGATCAAGTATGTGCGATATGATCTTTCTCAATTTTAACATCTTTGCCGCAGCAAGCCTACGATTGCCTGCAACGACTTCATACTCGTGTTGCATAGGTCTCACAAGGATAGGCTGCAACAATCCGTGCTCTTTGATGGAAGATACTAACTCGCCAAGATTATCCAAATTCATGCGGAACTGGCATGGAGAATGTCGAATCTTGCCGATGTTAATTTCTTGCAGGATACCAGAATGACTCATCCTAGTATTTTGAGTTGATGTACGATGTAATAAACAATTACGATATTGTGATGCTCTCCAACTGAAAGTGACGGATTGGTTGCTAATGTTATAGTTTTGGGTTCGTTCATTGACTGCATCACAAGTAGTACTGCTCAATTTTGAGTGCTATTGTCGTGCACGTGAATTCGGAATAAACCAGTTCCTTATTCTATAAAATCTGTAATAACAAGACATTCAAGTATAATTATGAAGCTAGTAGATTTCCAATAGATAATTCATAATAGGAAATCTGTCATGTAAATTGTCCGTTCTTGTTGTCTGTCACTTTAAATGACTAAGCAAACCTGCCCGAATTCGATAGAATCATTTTTCTAGCAGGACGCAAAGACATACGCGGCTATGTGCCATGTGCATATCTAATCTGCTGATGTAGTGGCCATTTGTGTTAAGAGAGTGTTCTGAGGCTAAAGAAAAGATTGGAATTCGCTCCTGTCCTAGAGTTCTTGCGGTGACCCGTAACGTGAATTATTTTTTCTTGTTGAAGGTAGACAATGGTCCTGGTTATATCGGACATTTTCGCGTTGTTAATTTGCATAAATATTGAGAATCCGTCTGCAAAAACACTTTTTTTCAGTATGGAAATTATTTCATCTTCATGATTCAAACCTCTAAATATCTAGCCCGAAGAGCTGTTCTAATATTATGATCACGAGAGAAATATGTCGCGCGGTTGTCGCCTTTGTCACCTTTTTTTAACTTGCCTTACATCTATAGGTTGGACCCACTCTGACAAGTCTGCTCCGGTAACTGTATCGTTGTCGCTTGGGATCAGATAAATTACATCGTGTCTTGGTGGAGTCAGCTTTTGTGTTCTTACACTTACCCCGATAAAAACGGCAAGAGAAACAACTGGAGGTATCATTGTATCTAAGCCTGCGTAAGCGGCATACGGGCTGCTAGAAGGTGCAGTACTTATCAAGAAATATAAAATCATCCTTAAGGTAGATCCGACAACAATTGAGGCTATTGCTCCGGCAGCGGTAGACTTTTTCCAATATGTTCCGAAAACCAGAGGTACGAGGCACCCAGCTAATACAATGTCGAATGCAAGCACCAAATATCCTCCAGGTCTTGGAATTATGGCTCCAAGCGCGAAAGCAGTAAAAAACATGGGTATCACTAAGAGCCTTGTTGCTATCAATAACTGCCGGTCAGAGAGACCGGGCCGTTTAAGAATATGCTTTATAATATTTCGCTGTAATATGTTTCTAGACAAAACACTAGCAATAGCCAGGGTGCCACCATTTGCAGTTGACATACCGCAACTGACTACGCTTACGAGCATCATTATACCTATTATCATAGGCGTGTGGTTTATTGCGACTATAGGAAAGAGTGTATACGGGTCGCTGATCTTGGGTTCGAGCGTATGCCCTATAATACCAATCATCGTGACTGGAATCATGATCAACAAAGTGAGACCGGCCCCCATATAACAGCCTTTTTCAGCGGTTCGTCCTCCGTCTGCCGCAAATACTCTCTCCATAAAGTCCAGTGCAACAAGATCGCCTATTCCCAATGAAATAATTGTAGCCCAGTTGACTAGCGCACCACTAGCTGGGTTGGTCACAGCCAATAATCCAGACATATCCATGAAGCCTGCTGGGGCGTTTGCAACAATCGTTTGTAGACCTCCGGGAATTGGTGACCACGGACCAATGAAATAAATAAAACCTAGCCAGAATCCGAGTATTGCTAGATAAATGTGAAATATGTCTGTATAGGCACAAGAGAACAGTCCACCGAAGTACGTGTACAATAATACCACAGCTGTAGAAATTAACATCGCATAAACTAGCGGTATTCCTAGTACTACAGATAGAATGTAACCGCTCGCCCCAAGGTTTCCTGCAACCAGAACTACAAAGCTTATTGACATGAGGGTTCCTGACATAATTTCAGTAACGTTTCCATACCTCCTAAAGTAAAAATCCGCCAGCGTAATCATGTTCATTCGGTTGAATATTTTACCAAAAAAGGCTCCTGTCAAGACTAGACAGATCGCCAATCCAAGATCAAGTGTGCCTCCTGCCCAAAATCCGCCCGTAAATGTCCCCGCCACATTTCCTAATGATGCGTTCCCATCTACAGCTTCTGAAACAAGCATAGTTCCTATGAAAAATAACGGCAAACTCTTTCCAGCTACAATATATCGCTTACTGCTTTTCTTTACAAATTTGACGGCTAGAACTCCTACAGCTGCGGTGGCTGCAACAAAACCTAAAACTACTATAGCATAAGTTATGGAAATATCTGCCACGATAAACCGTATAGCTAAATCTTCATTATATAAATATGATGTAACTCACTGATTCACAAACTGAATTAACTCAGAGCGACCGACAACTGTCCCAACGTTGTAAGGCTACGGGAGGAATAGGCATTCATGGATCACAAACAAAAAAGACCTCTAGCTCCAGTAGGCAGACGTCCGAGAAAATCTATTATGTTTATACCTATGGTCTCTTTCCGTGTGCAATAATTTACTTCATCTTCTTCAATTTAGTATAAAGAAGTGGATCTAATTTTCTTGCTTTGTCAAAGCAAATCTGAGATCTCTTAAGTTCTCCAAGCAAAGATAAAGCCCGACCCTTGTTGTACCAAGCTTTGGCATAATTTTCTTTATTTTCTATAGCCTTGTCAAAACATTCAACTGCTTCCTTAAGCCTGGAGGACCTAATAAGGCTTAATCCCTTGTTATGCCACGTGATTGCGTTTTTTGGATCGATTTCGATCGCTTTTGAAAAGGATTCAAGAGCTTCTTCAGTTTTCCCTTGTTTGTCTAAAATCAACCCTCTGTCGCCCCATGCAAAGTCATTTTTAGGATTTATGCCTATGGCCTTATCAAAGCATTCAATTGCCTTATCGAGGTTGTTTGAATTCGCCATGTCCTCACCATATTTCACATACTCCTCAGACGCTTCTTTCCTACTAACAACCTTGTGCTTTATCGTACTACTATCTTCTTTTTTGTTTGAGAACCAACCGAATAGTATATTTCTAAATCGCGGATCAATCAAATGCCTCAAACTGAATATTCGCCGCTCATTTCGGAGGCTCTTGGCCTTCTTTATACAACTGATCATCTTTTTTGTCTCCCTTTAATCCTATGGTGCCAACGTACAATAAAACACCGCTTGCAACTAGTATGGCAGCAAATATGCCATATACTATCGAAATATCCACGTTTTTACGACTTTGCCTACTTATTTAAATTTTTAATAGAGGATCTATAGCCATAGTACGAGTAATCCGGTGAGTACGGATTTAAATCAAATTTCCAAGACATCGTTTTACGGTAAAAAGGACCTGAACCATAATCGTTCGATCAATATGCTTAAGAAATAGTTATCAATTATAAAGTAGCGATTAAGAGATGGGAGCAGAGTTTTATGGTGAATCATACAAAGGAAATGACGAACCTATATTTGTGGGCATACCCACATTTTTGAAATTGCCTTGGCTTAGAAGTCACGAGGAATTGAAAAGAGTTAAACCCGATGTAGCTATTATTGGAGAACCGTTTGATTTTGGTACTACAATCCGTCCAGGTGCAAGATATGGACCGAGGGCAATTCGTGCGGCTTCGACAGTTCCTTCTCCGCCGTACGAGCACTTCAACATCGAGACAGGCATGGATCCTTTCGGAGTTTTTAAAACTGCAGACTATGGTGATGTAGTTGTCTCACCTGGAGATGTTGTGGAGTCACTCAAAAGGATGAGTGATAAAGTGAAGGAGGTACTTGATATCGACGGACTTCCTGTCATGCTGGGGGGTGACCATTCAGTCACATTTGCAAACGTTAGGGCGTTTGCCAAAAAATATAAGAATATTGGGATGATTCATATTGACACTCACGCTGATTGTGCTCCTCAGGGATTGTGTGGATTCAAGTACGACCATGGAGCCCACATAAGAAGAATTATGGAGCTGGGCTGCCTAAAAGGGAAAAACTATACTTTAATCGGTCCACATGGGTACTGGCCTGGACCAGACCTTTACAAATGGATGGCAGACCAAGACTTTCAATGGTTTACCATGTTAGATGTGGAAGAGTTAGGAATCGACCCTATCGCAAAGGAGGCGGCCGATAGGGCCAATGACAATGTTGATGCAGTCTATATCAGCTGGGACATTGATACATTTGATCCTGCATATGCGCCGGGAACAGGGGAACCAGAACCAAACGGATTAACATCACGGGAAGGAATGAGATTGATGCGATTGTTATCGACCTCTTTTGACCCGGACAGGTTTGCATTTGACCTAGTAGAAGTCGCCCCAAATTATGATGTGAGCGACCAAAACTCATACAACGGTGGAATTACGTCTGGCTTAGCTAACAGACTAATTACAGAACTTCTTGCCGGATTGGCACTCACTAAGAAGGGTGAGACTGAGGGCAATCCAATAAGACCAAAGGTCTACAGAGGAACAGGACATACCTATGACTTCGGCAAATCAAGAACTAAGCCTCCAAAGAGGAGGAAATGATTCTAATTAAAGCTCAAGTAAAAGGAGAACCAGATGTACCTCCTATTACTAGAATCTTTGAATACCGCAGTAGATCCGATGAACAAATATTTTTTGATTCAATCGAACTAATTAAAGAAAAACTTGCAAAGAATTTGAAAATTAACACAAATGAATCGCTAGTGCTTTATTGTGGGTATCTTGTTGACCAAATGCGTGCTCGCATTTCCACTGATATTATCGAGAACAACTCGCGAAAGATCCTATTACCTGATAAAGTCATGATAGGAGTACCCGAAACAATTAGAATAATTTCCTTTGAGGTGATTCTTGATAATTTTCCAAAAAAGAAAATATCCTTTCATGAGCCTATCCCAACTACGAGGTATTCAATGGCGTTTGACCGATAGAAGGACAAACAAGGGGTAATTTGTTTGCACCCGCCCAATCTAGGTTATTGTTACTAAATATTGTTTATTTTATTTTGTCGGAAACTCTGTAGTCTCAAGGCCTAAGCAATTTATGCAAGCTGACCATCTGGCTGAATTGCAGCAACGACTGAAAAATTCTATGTTTTGCTTGTCCTCTCATCCCTTCCTTTTAAAAAAAGTGATGTGCTGGTCGTTGTTGCTTCCCTAGTTTGTCAAAATAGTGATCGTGTTTTCCGTCGCCTCCTGCATGAGAGTGCCGGGTCCCGTCTGCATGAGTATGAGTATACATGACAGGTTTAGCCATTATCACATCATCTACGCGAATCAATAGAGTAGACACCTCGACAGCTGTTTTGATGATCTGTTCCTTGACTGCAGAGGGTTCTATTACATGTTGAGAAGTTTCACCAACTTTTCTTCCTATTGCGTCGATCCCGAACCAGTGGACAGTTTTACCTTTGGAAGTTGAAGAATGATGCTGCTTTTGTTTTGATCTCAAATCCGCGAGGACATCAATGGTATTCATACCGGCATTCCTGGCAATAGTCAATGGAATTTCTTCTAATGCATCAGCAAATTTCTGAAGCACAATTTGCTCTCGTCCTCTAATAAAACTAGCTTTTTTTCTAACATTGTTCGCAAGAAGCATTTCTGCAGAGCCGCCCCCTCCAACAATATATGGCTTAAGAATAAAACTTCTAATGACTGCAATCGCATCTAATACAGAGCGGTGATATTCATCAAGTAATCGCTTTGAGCTTGCTCTGAGAAGGATAGTCATAGATTTAGGGTTTTTGCAACCCTCGACAAACACCATTTTATCTTCTCCTACAAATTTTTCGTAGACTCTCTCAGCATATCCAAGGTAGCTAGGGGAGACGTCCTTGTAAAGGTCTCTGACCACCTCAGCATTGGTCGCCTTTTTAAGCCAATGCATATCATTTTCCTTTACCCGCCTGATCGAAATGATACCTGCTTTAGAAAGATAGTTCTGTGCACGAACGCTGATTCCTTTTTGCGAAATTACGACATTAGCTCCAGAATTGATAAGACGTTGAACTTTTAAGGTCGTCATGTGCAGCTCCTTATCAAGGTATGATTGAATTTGATACGGCGATGTAATACTGATCACGGCGTCCGTCCTTGTCCGTTTACTTTCTAATTCCTCGTCTAAAAGAACAATCGTTGCTTTCTCAATCGACCTGGGCATTGCAGAGTTATCTATTGTTTTGTCAATTACGACACCATTCACGAGCATAGTTTCTGAGGTGCTACCAATTTTTTCTTCTATTTTGATGTCATTAGGTTCGATCTTACTGTTACCAAAATCCGCAACAGTATATGCAGCATCTACCACCACTTTTGCAACCATGTTTTCTTCAAATGAATTGTAAGCTATCATCTTTGGTCTCAAACAGGTATTAGTAAGTCCTTGTATCACCTCTCTATCGTTATTCATGAATTTTTTTGCAATATTCTTCAAACTTTCATGACAAATTTGTAGCCCCGTGAGATAGCCTTCTACGATTGTAGTCGGGGCAATCCCCATATCCAGTAATTCTTCAGCCTTCTCAACAAGTGCTCCCGCCAAAACTACCACGGATGTTGTGCCGTCACCAACTTCATTATCTACGGCATTTGATGCTTCAATCAGAACTTTGGCAGCAGGATGTTCAACATCAATTTTACGTAGTAACGTTGCTCCATCCTTTGTGACTGTGACTTCCCCCAAGATATCGATGAACATTTTTTCCAGTCCTCCTGGACCTAAAATATTTTTAACAAGGTCTGCAATGAGTCTCGCGGCAAGCAAGTTGTATCGTCTAGACTGTTCGCCCTGAGTACGTCTTACGCCTTTACCAAATAATTGCTCTGTACTGTTTTTCATGATTCACAGTAGAGGTCGCTTCTGCAATTATATTAATATAATAGCAATAGTTCAGCAGGTTGCTTGATGTCATCATGTACCAACGCTACTTGAAAACCTTTTTTTGGTAACATCCATATCTATTTCGATTTTTAACTAGTTGAAAGCTCGAACTAAAGATTTGCTTACATGATATTGAGGCATGAGCATTTATTCTTCTGACAGTAAGGCAAGCGAAGTTGACACGAGGGCTGGGCAGACTGCGGCTAAATTGAAAGAAAAGACAGGGAGATCAAAGGGAAAAACGGAGAGTCTTGGAGGATATCTTTCGAAACCTAAACTAACCCAGCTATAGAACAAGGAATGGGATAAGAATGCTGACCATATTATCGAAGTAACTAATTTTTGGCACAAAAGCAAAAATGATAGTAAAGTGGATTTTATTGCGTAACTTTTAGTATGCTACTGCCGATCCACTTTACTATTGTCCAATATCTTCGGCACTTGGAGCTGCTTCTACCTTTTCAAGGTTAGCAATATTTATATCCAAACTAGGAATAAGCAACCAAATAGCGAAGTACAGAGTATGCATTTCAAAAAATGCTGAACCCTATACCTGTGATGGATCGGGGCTTGGCAACGAAAGAAACGTACAGAATTTTTACTGTTCTAGACTAGACAATCTCTTATAGTCAACGAGACACAGCAATAATTTTTTATAGTTACGGTAAACATATGCCATCAACCATGGCTTCAGTAAAGACAATCGAAGAGGTTGAAAAGGTTTCTAAAAAAGCAGCAGAAGCGCTATACGGGACGGATATCAAACGCTTTAAAGTCCGAGTTGTATTTCCGTTTCCATCCGAGCGTAAAAAAGATTCCTGGGACGTACAAGTGACTTTTATGTTAAATGGTGTTCAATACACCGTGGATCTCATGATAGATGAAAGGAATGGACAGATCACTAATACAAGGCTCATAGACAAAATGACTCCGCTTTAACTTTTTTGAGTTGAAATTAGAAAATTTCAGCCGCGCCTAGAACAGGGCTTTGTGTATTGCGTAGTGCGACTCGTAGCCATCGCGTTGGGTATAAGAATATTGCATTGATAATCTCTGGATTTTCAGCCAACAGGTCCCAGACGAAGAAATTAGGATGTCTTTGGTTATTGATTGTCTACATAGTGGTACAAATTCGCCCGTTCGCACTAGGACGGGCCACTGGATAGACAATATCTGGAAGCTCCTCGTAGGACAAATACGTAGACATACATGCAAACTGACTGATTTCCTAATTTTATTCTAAATAACTTGCCAAAGCAAAATATAATTAAACGCGAGATTTATAGACGTAGGTGTGGTTAAAAACTCTGGACGGAATGGGGTCCTAGATAATCTGTGTGATGAAATACTGAAAATGGACGGGTCGATTAGATTTGCAGGTATTGCCAACACGATGGGAAAAACGGTCAAAGTTGCGTACCGAAAGGGCTCGGGCCCTTTATTGACTCCAGATGAATCCGACTTATCGACCATTGAATCTGTATTGAGAATGACGACAAGAGGCGACTTGCAATCAAAGCTCGGTAAACCCATCTACTCATTCACGCTGTATGAAAAGGTTAAGCGAGCTACGATACCGTTGGACAGTGAGGAGTATCCTGTATTGATGGTTTCATTTGATATCGAAGCAGACCATGACTCCTTAATAAAAAATAAACTATTGCCACTTCTGAAAAGATGAATCAAATAAACTACTCTGCACGTTCAGACCGCACCTAGGATAACTCAATTACAAAACTTATAGAATAACGTAAGAGAACAACGTAAGAAAAACTAGGAAGTAATCGAACTATATCATTTAGCAAAAAATATGTCGTAGGTGGCTAATCTAATACTGAAAATTTGACTATAAGCGACATATTGTTCGAGAAGCCACATATTTAAGGAGGAGCTAAGGGTTTAAGAACCTAAACACAAACTCATTGACTATGAATTTGGCTAGTGACAAAAGTGTAGACATCGATTTGTGTGTACCTGTTCAAGAATTAGGTGCAAGATTTCATTTCTTGCTGCGACTAGAAACAAAGAACCCTTGCCTCCATTAGTCTCATGAAAGCCCAGACAATTCATATCACCCCCAAACTTGATCTGGTCAAATCTGTCCGTCTTGAGAAACACATTACAAATTGTGTTGCAGGGAGGATGTCATGATATGGGTTTCAATCAAATACGCCGAGGCAAAAATATGCTATTCAGATAATGGCCTGGAAGACATTCGAGTGGCATAATCTTTGTTAATGGAAGCAGAGCTTTAACGCAACTTTTCGA
>JBPYDU010000011.1:0-5282 GCA_051985995.1 Candidatus Nitrosopolaris sp. | reverse complement strand
GCCCATTACAATCATCTCAACATCCAGCCTTTGCGCTATTTCGGCTATCTTTGTTCCCGGATCCCCATGTTTTACAATTCGTTCGTACTCGCTCTTTTTTTCGGTCATGATTATACTCTTGAGCATTTTTCGTCCTTGTTCCTCCATCTTACTGACCAATACACTATCAACGGATTCCTCGTCTTCATCGGTCCATTCGATCACATTCAGGATGTAGATTTTAGCTCTGACCGGTTCATCGAAAAGCTGGTTTGCATAATTTAGAGCTCGTAGTGAAGATATCGAGCCATCGACTGCCACTAAAATTTTCTTGAAGTCTCCTTGATAGTCGCTAAATTTAGAGGATAAATTTGTCTCAGTATTTTTGCGCGCGTCGAGTTTTGTCCTAGCAGATAAAGTTAAGGCAGCACTAATCTTTTTCACAGCCTCTGAGATCCCAAGTCTTGCTTCAATAAGGGGTTGTAATACTATCCAAGCAGCTGCTCCGGTAGCCCAGATGACAGCTATCCCTACCCATATTTGATACATGCCCAGGGAGAACACGTATCCTGAAAAGTAAAATGGAAGCGGCCAAATTACCACTAGTATTAATGCAAGAGCGATTCCATAGGTGTAACTCAATCGGGATGCACTTTTCAAAACTTTCTCATCGCTATCGTGCTGTATAATTGACCGTATTTTTTCATCGACAACGATAATCTTCTGCTTCATACGATTGAAGTTAAAGTTATCAGGCTTTACGATGCTACCAATTAATGTAATAGCTGCGCCTGTAGATATCGACACAATATTGCCAAGTAACAGAGGTACGCTTTGACCTGTCGAGAATATCGATACCTGTCCATACAGAATGTTTGCTGAGGATATCCATGTCAGAACGCCGCAAACGAGTCCTACTATCGCCGCCGAGATTGCTGCGCCACGATTTGTTTTCTTCCATACTACGGCAAGAGAAATAGGGACAACAGCTGAACCGATCAGAATCCCCATAGCAAGGTAGACATACTGTAGGCTTGCACCTATCTGGAACAGAATAGAACCTAATATTCCCATTCCTAGGCCGAAACAGATGATAGACGATCGTGAGATTCGAATAAGCTCGCGACCCGATGCTGCGGGCTTAACATATGTGCGATACACGTCATAAGTAATTAGAGAGGAGACAGCCACAAGTTCAGCTGAGCCCGCAGATGTAACTGCGGTGAACAGCATGGTAAGTAGCAATATAGCTCCGAAATCTCCCAAAATATGTGAAGCAGCTGCCGGTGCTACTAAACCACTACCTATCTGTTCAGCTGTAAGAGGTACACCGGTAGCGACAGCAGATAATCCTAGAGTTGTGGCCAGTGTAAATGGAATCGCGAACCAAGCCAGCCCTCCAGTTAAGAAACCCTTAACTGCAGATCGAGGCCTTGCAGCAATAGCCCTTTGCCAATAAGACTGGTTCACGAATACCGTTCCGAAATTTCCTATGATATTTATGATCCCAAAAATTAACGCACCCCAAGATGCCATTGTGAGATAAGCGCCAGCTGAATTTCCTTCGACTGGTCTTAATGCAGCCGCAGACGCAAGTTTGTGATACATTCCTGAAATCCCGCCAATTGAGGGATTTGTGAAATAAATTGTAGTAACAAATATGAGAACAACAACAAATATGAATGAGGCATTCAGGTAGTCGGCGAAGAATGTAGCCTTCAGACCCCCAAAAAATGTGTAAAATACCACCCCCAGAGGTATTAGGAAAGCTGCAATGTAGATATTGATGCCTGTCAAAGAATTTACAACAGCTGCACCCCCTAAAACTAACATTGCACTTACTATGGTGTTTGTCATTAATGCGAAGAATAGAAAGACTTTATGCGCAGTATTACCAAAGCGGGCATGAATAATCTCTGGAAATGTGTGAGAAGAAGGTGCCTTTCGTTTTACCTCTACTACTAATATTGCAAAAAGGACTATCTGAATACTGGCTCCGGCCGCATACCAAAAAGGTCCACTTATCCCAAATTGATATGCAACTGAGGAAGACTGAAGAAGTGTCGCGGCCCATGTCCATGCAGACACAACTGATGATGCGATAAGGCCTGTCTTTACAGTCCTGCCGGCGGTGTAAAACCATTCGGAGGTTTTTTTGGTTCCAAGCCACTTGGTTTCAATCTTAACCAGCAATGTTACCGCAACCGCCATAAGCAGTCCCATCCCAAGCAATATTGCGTATCCTATATTCTGAGATAGGATAGGTTCCAATGAGATTGGGCGTCGATCCATATATTTAAATTTAAAGCATATTTCAATGTCCCAAGTAGCTTCTAGGGGACTCGCCTGGTACTCTTCAGACTATTCCCTTCTTCCTGACATAAATTTTCAATTAAGTATAGAATAATGTAAATATCTCTATAAGGCATGACACCAAGTAGCAGTGATGGTCGATAGTGCTGATGAACTGATATTGTCTGCGTTAAGCAAAAATTCTAGGCAGGACATTAAAGAGATCTGGGAGTTTCTCAGGGATCATGGGTATGCCTTGACAGAAGAAGAAATCGAGTCCAAGATTACCAAACTACAAGAAGATCGTGTAATAACTGGATACACTGTTTCTGTGGATACAAAGAAGCTAAAGCGTCGTACTATACGAGTTGCACTTGTAACATTCAAGATGTCGCAGCATCTTCCAAGTAGGCTCGAAGGATTAAAAAAATATTTGGTTGATGCTCCTTTCGTACTTTTCTCCGGTCGTACAAGGGGCGGATACGATTGGATTTGTGTTCAGGCGTTTCTAAATGAAGAGATGGCTGATGAGGAAAGCGACATTTTCAGGAACTTGTTTGGAGACATTATCCAATCTTATGAGGTTTACGACTTTATGCCAATGAAGGATCCAGCATTTCATGTTCTTACACATACTCACGGAGAATACAGTGAATTTGTCAACGAATGGACTCCTCCTTTCTTGGGAAGGTAATAATAGAAAAGCCTTTAGTACTTGATCGATTTCATAGTTGTATTTTTGAAACGTATCGTTTCATCAATCAAATTATGGGTCTTCAATCTTATTCCCATAAGAAAATTGATTATTTCTGCTCTCTGCCCGGCTTCAATGGTCATGTGAACCTCGTCTATCAAGTTATCGAGTCTAGCAAGTGTGACTCGTAGAGCTAAACAAGTCTTCTTGGTGATACGAACTGTTCGAACTGATTTTGGGAGATTGTCGGGATCGTGAGGGAGATCTTCAAAAGAGCATTCTTCTTTAAGAACTGATTTTACCTGCCTGATTTGTTTGACCGTGAGGTTGTTTTTTATAACTTGGTCTATTATTTGTGATTGTTTGTTTGGAGGTATAGTTGTTAATTCCATTGCTTGACTCACATTCAGTCTGGTCGAAATGATCTTTTCCTTGATGTCATCGGGTAACTTGAGCAGTTGAAGTCTGTGTGATACATATTCTTCACTCTTGCCAATCTTCTTAGCGAGCTCAGTTACACCACCCCATCCAAGGTCTATGACGTATCTTCTAAATGCTTCTGCTTCCTCAACTGGATCCATTGATTTGCGCTGCATATTTTCAGTGAGTTGTATCTCGTAAGCCTGTTTATCTGACATATCACGGATTTTACACGGTATAAATCGCCATCTAAGGGATCTGCAAGCTTGAAATCTCCTATGACCGGCCACAATTTCAAAACCATGAGCAAGTGGTCGAACCAATATTGGCTGGAGCAAACCATGTTCTTTTATACTATTAGAAAGTAGCATATCATCTTCATTAGCCGTTTTTTGAAACTTGTCTCTTACTGCAAATTGAGATGCACGTAGCATCTTGAGCTCTATTTGTTCAACTATACTGGTATCGAAGAACTCCATCAGATCGAGATGCCCATCCTAAGTACTTATCGGTTTCTCGGCATATTGCAATTTTTTTTGAAATTATCATAATATTACTAATTTTTTGACAGCAGCTACTTATTCATAAAATAGAATGTTGTCAATTAATATTTGTGGGTCGAATGCTTAAACTTCTGCCATCCAGACGTTTGATGTTATAACTTAGCTGATCTTTGTCTGCAGATATGACAAATTTCTAAGTTCCACTAGAGACCGTAATCGATAGAAGGAATCTGCTAAAATCAATCTATCTCTTTAATGACAGAATATCAGTCTCACGTATATATTATCGTGATCAATCTCTGTCTCTTCATGCAACTCGATAGACTGATCTCGATTTTTTGTTATTAATTTTATAGCTATGTAACTCAATTATCAGAATAATTGCTTAAATGCTAACGCAGCTTTCGGATTAGATAGGAGTAGAGTGATCTATTATTTACAATTATCTCTACATTTGTCTAAACCTTTAGAAGATAATCTTATTTCTCCTATAGTCCTAGCTTCTATGAGACCTTTCCGAAGAAGCTCCATGACAATTTCGCGTGTGGCTTCGACTCCATAGGATGGTCTTTCGTATGCTCCCGTGCTCACTGATTTAAAGAAGATATCAACACCCTTGGCAGTTTGATTCAAATTTCCAGCAGTTGTATCATATAAGCCACAAAGAAATTTCAATGAATAGTTTTCCATCTCTTCTTCTGTAAATATTCCTTGCATTTGGAGCTTAGTACAACTCTGTTGCTGATAAACTTTGAAGCAAAGATGAAATACATAGGCATGGACATCAGACGCTACAACTCCAACACTCAACCATTCCAAGCTGCCTACACAATAGGAAAGGGAGATAGATAGTGTATTATCAACAGTTCTCCTACTTTTACATGTTGACGGATTTTTTTGCATCAGCCTCTAAGAGCTACATATAAAGACAATCGGCATTATCATTTTACCTATGAGTAGCTGCCTTTCCATCGAAAGCCTGCGCATCGTGCGCGATAGTTACCCAGATAACGATTGTTGAGGTCTAATAAAAAACAATTCGGTCAATTTGAAGGCTTAGGGACATTCAGTATTACTAAATGTCACTTAGGACTAAACTCAAGCATCTTTCTATAGATGCCTTCCCTGGCATCATGTCCGTGCAAAGTGCCTTTCGTACCGGTTGCAAAAGCATTTGTGGTGCAGACGCATGTGCTATGCTGCTTAAAATGTAGACGAGATGCCCATAACAAAGGATGAAGCATCAGGCCTTATCTCGTCCCCTCTCGCCCTAATAAATCTCAAGGATAGAGGATATTTAGCTATAACGGACAAAACTATTTTGTCTTTTCCTTGGGGTCATCTGCTAGAGTCGGAGTCGGGGTGGCCCTATTTCGAGTCACAAAACCATATCC
>JBPYDU010000010.1:0-9685 GCA_051985995.1 Candidatus Nitrosopolaris sp. | reverse complement strand
CGTGAGAGTCTGTATCAGGATAGAAGAACAATAATTCGTACAGTTAGGGAGGCCAAAGCAAAATTGGAAATGGTGGAGACCCAGCTTAATGCGATTCAATTTAGAAAATCACGGCAGCAGGCCGCCGAAAATCGACAGAGGAGACAACAGCACCAGCAACATCCACGACGGCAACCACGTGACAATGAGGAGAGACGTGAGAGCTTGCAGGAGAGGGCAAAGAGGAATAAAGAAAACCAAGAACGCTGGAATGTTATGAAGGAAGCTGCTTTAACGAAGATGTCAAAAGGGGAAAAATTAACCTTCGATGAGATGAGATTAATCTACGGAGAAGGTAGCTCATCCGACTAGCCAATTAGAGGCGGCAGTATATTCTTGGTATTGTTCCATGGTGTCTCTGCGCTGTTCTAGTGTTTTTGTAGGTTTGAAGGTTTGCAGCTCGGGAATGTGCAAGGTCATAAAGGCGGAGTGTTACCTTCAATAATAAAACTGTGTATAATTGTTTGTCTAAATTTGAATTTGGAAATATCGTCTAAATATTGTTTTCAGAAATTATCAAGCTAGTCAGTAATTGATACAAATTCACACCTAGGCTGTCTAGAAATTTAGTAAGGGCCACTTAAAGCCAATGATAGCTAGCTAACCCTCAGCTCGCAAGGATTGCCATTCATTACATTTTTTGCTTTATGTCTACGAGATGAGACACAAAAGCGTTTGTTCACACTCGCAATCACTATCGACTTTTATTATTTGTCCGCACTTTGGGCAAATAATTAGGGAGGGTGGACGAGAGGGCGAACTTTGAAAAGAGTGTTTGTACATTGGACCACATGTATATCGTCATCCTTATTTATAATATTTACGCAAAAGGTACATTCTCTCTATATTATGTTCGGAAATGATAATTTTATATCATTTTTGTACAGATATTTAGATAGAAGATGAAATAATTGCCTAGTGAATGCTAACTAAGGCTCACACCATGATTTTTAAGTCCAGCGTTCTACTCCTTCTCTGATGATGACCCTCGACGAGGATGGGGAGAAAGCAGTCAGGTTAGCCAGGAGGGTCGTAGAATCTCACCTTAGCTCGCCTTCTGGTTGTGCAGATCGTGTTGATGTTATAAATGGTGATAACAAAAATGACGATAGTTGCGAGCTCAGCGGAAATACCGAAGGCTTTGGTGTATTCGTAACACTGAACTATTTTGATAGTCACAAACAAGAACATTTACGTGGGTGCGTTGGTTTTCCAATGGCGGAAAAAAGCCTGTATTGTTCAATAATTGATGCTTCTGTTGCCGCAGCAACACAAGACCCAAGATTCCCACCAGTTAATAAAAAAGAGCTTGCCGATATAATTTTTGAGGTGAGTATTTTAACTCCGCCATTAGAGATCAAAGTTCAGAACCCGAAAGACTATCTGACTGTGATAAAGATAGGCAGGGACGGGTTAATATTGACATCGAGGTACGGATCAGGACTGTTACTTCCTCAGGTTCCAGTCGAGCTAAAATGGGACACCGAAGAGTATCTTGCAAATCTATGCTATAAGGCGGGTGCCCCGCCGGATATCTGGCTCATGTCCGATTCAAAGCTATTTTCTTTTCAAGCGAATATATATAAAGAATCCAATCCGAACGGCAATATTGTAAGGGTGAGGCTTTAATATCTGCCATGTAAGATACATCTAAAGTTACCAGCGAAGTTATTGTTGATATTTATGTTTCTTGTCGCTCTATTTTTTTGTCTTGCCAACCAACGGATAAGCGAACATGAGGGGGACCTGAAAAATAAAGACCAAAATATGTGTTGACTCAACTTTTACACACGCTGACTTGCAGCCAAAAGCATATCTCACACCTTACGGAGTCGGTCTGGGCCACGCAAGCAGATTAATAATGATAGCCGAGCAGCTTCAGAATTTAGGCGTCAATTTGAGATTTTCCTCCTCCGGAGAGGCCGTTCGGTATATCTCAATGCATGGATTCGATTGCCTACCAATCCCACCAGTTGAATTGGCGTGGAGCATCGACGGAGGTTTTTCTATACGAGACAGCGTGGCGAAACTTCCTTCCGTATTCACGAATTTGTGTAGGCAAGTAAACAGTGAAGTTCGCAATATGTTAGAATACGATCCTAACATCATCGTCTCTGATACGAGGCTTTCTTCACTTTTGTCTGCTGAATTATTGGGAATTCCTGCTATAGTTATTTTGAATCAGCTGAAATTATTACTCTCACCAAGATTAAGGGAGCTGAAGATTACAAGGTTATACGAGAGATTAAACGGTGAGGTTATGGGTATTATGTGGTCGCTTGCAGACAGAATTCTTGTTCCTGACCTGCCTCCACCGTACACGCTAGCAGAGGACAACATTTGGGACATCGGTACTGTTGCTGGAAAATTAGAATATGTCGGCCTTACGACACCAAAAATTCATATCAGCGAAGAACAAATCAGCAAGGTTGCTCAATTTCTTGGGTTGGAACGTAACAGACCGATTATTTTTATTCACGTGAGCGGTCCTAGCAATACTCGAATGCCGCTGATTAGAACCGCAATAGATGCCTGCAAAGCACTCCGATCTGAAATTCAGTACGTGATTTCAGAAGGGAATCCGAGAGGAGATACCAGCCCCAAGAAACTATATGGTTCAGGCTGGTACTATGAGTGGTGCCCGGTTCGGGACGAGATCTTTGCAATGAGTAGTGCCTTGGTACTCCGAGGCGGACACGCCGCTCTTTCGCAGGCAATTCAGTTTGGGAAACCCATCCTCACCATTCCTATAGAGAATCATGGGGAACAATTAGGCAACTCAAAAAAAATAGCAAAAATTGGTGCCGGGATTGTGTTAAACCCAAAAGAACTCAAGGCAAGTCAAGTTACGAATGCGATTTATGAGGTAATCAACGACTCCCAATACCAACAAAAAGCAAACTTACTAATGAAACTCACAGAAAAACTAAACGGAATCGAGAATGTCGTGAAGATAATTCGGTCCTATCTCAAATGAGACAGTTTTCATATTCTTTAGAGCAGATTCTGCCATCAGATCTATTGTCTTCCTGTATTTCGCATAGTCTTGTTTCGTGAAGGTCACCGGTTTCTCTATCATAGAACTTTGGTCTGAAAATAGCCGGAGTTTATGTTCATCTATCCCCACTTCGTTGGCAATTTCATATATGCACTGGATTGGCAGTGACAAAGGCATCCAGGGAATCTTGTTTGAGGACAAGAGTTTCTTGAAAGTTGATTCTATCAACCAAAGAGGATGGATAGCTGCGCTCAAGGGCAGAACGACTCTTTTCCATCTCATGCGAGTCAGAACTTGAGTTGCAACGATTTCCTGCAAAATTGCTTTATAACTGCTGCCTTTTTTGCGTTGTTTTTGTTTTTGTTTTTTTATTTGTAGTTCCTCTACTCTAGCTAGTCGAATTAAATATTTCTTGGTGTTTATTCTATTAACCACCAAGCCAAATGTCTTCAATTTGTGTCTCAGGTCATCGTCGTCAGTATATAGAACTACTATCTCTGGAAAAAAGCCGCACTTTAGTACTACCATGCAAGAAATAGCGGACAATGTGTTGTGTATCGTGCATAATACTTTTTCCCCTTGACATGCAAAAGGTAGACCGCCTAGACCTGCGTCTGTTTCAATACATACGTACGTCGATTTCTTTCCTATGAATATCTCGATAAGTCTATTGGCGTCTGATTCGTTTTTTGCTGGACGAGCAGGGGGGGAAGAAGATGCAGAAGAAGAAAAAGTAGAGAATTGTCGAGAGGAAGATGATAACGACTGGGATGCTGAGGATTGCAACGCTGCTGTCAGCTCGCCTGTAGAAGCAAACTCGAGATCTCTTGGCTTGTAATTGACTTTTGCATTACTGCTTATTTGAACTTTAACAAAGAATTTCTCGTTGGGCAAAATTTTCAGTTTTCCAATATTAACGACTTCTGCTATGGTTTCTTCAAAACCTGAAGCAGACACCTTTTTTGCGATAGCAACCTTATCAATCCCAAACATTTCCCCTACAATCGAGGCACCCTCTACTACGTTACCTAACTCAAAAACGACACATTCTTCTTCAAGGACGACATCCCTAAGCTCGACGTCCTTTGATCGAAGGGCATCTTTAATAAGGGCAATCAATTTATCTATTCGGCCTATTGAGAATTGAGACGGAAACACCAACAATACCGTTTTGCCTTGTTTGTTCTTCTTGGAGTTCACCCCCACGCGACCACGCATCTTGATGTTTAATTTCAACTCTTCAACTCCCGGCGTGTTATCCCAAAATCAGAGCTGACCTATTGCCTCTTCAATATTCTGTTTATCGGCTGCTTTGGGTGTTTGTTCAAGATACTTGAAAAGGTCATCTTTGGCGCCAGATGTATTTTCAATCTGTAATCTTGCAAAGGCGCGATTCTTGTAAATTGGTCCAAATCTATACGGATTTACATCGATTGCTTTTGTGTAATAATCTTCAGCTTTAAGATAGTCCTTACTTTTTAAATAATAGTTCCCAAGGCCACGATAAGCAAGATAATATCTGGGATTGAGTGTGATAGTCTTTTCGTAGCAAGAAACGGCGTCTCCTGAATTAATTTCGTTGTATATCCCTCCCAAGAGGCACCATGGTTGTGGGTTGTCGTCGTCCAGCTTGGCTGCTCTTCGCAATTTTTCTATGGCATCACTGATCCTACCTTGCTGGCGAAGCTTTTCTGCTTCAAAACAGATTTTGTTTGAATCCCGGAATTTTAGGTCTTCATTTTTAAAAACATCTTTCATATCATCTGGGATGAGCACTAATGTAATTCTATCGTCTTGTTCCCAATCCTGCTCGAATTTAGATTCCGGAATTGCCCCGATTGTATCAGGCTCTGGGATATAGGTCAGGATTCTGCGTTCTTCAGAATCATAACCAGATACTATAGTGGCATGCTGCACTGTTTCGTGAATTCCAGGTAGGATAATTATTGGCGGAATACCTTGGTCTATCCGCCTTTTCAGATCCTTTATTGAGCCTCTGTAGATGTAGGTCGTAAAGCCATGTTTTTCAGCTAGCTCTATTCCCTCCATCATTATCGAACCTTTCAACCCAGGATATTTCTTGGCAACATCCATAGCCTCCTCTAATTGGATTTCTTCACCCCAATATTTTGAAACCACATTAATAACTAGAGGAAGACAGACGTTTTCTTCGTCTTTACTAACTAGTGGAAGGGTTATTGAATGACCTTCAGGTTGAGATTGCACTCTGATTCGGATCTGGTAGGGCTGGTAATTAAATAAAAATCATTCTTGTTTGTGGGAAATTCCTAGACGAGAAGAGTCATAGTATAGAAAATACGAATCGCGCTAAAAACAAAGAAAAGATAAAGAAAAAGATAGACTACGATAATCTTGTTGTTATTATAGACTTAGAAATTTCGAAAACAGATTAAGACCATCTGCTCCACTTTTTTCTGGGTGGAATTGAGTTCCGAATAATTTCTTTACCTTGTGAGAAAAAATCTCGTGTTCACAATGTATCGAAGATGCAAAAGACTCGAAGCCTTCGGGCAACTTTGCCACACAATACCTATGACTCTCATACACAAGGAGCGTCTGCGTATCGGCAGAAATTAGTGGGCTTGATTTCGACACCTTTAAAGGAATAGTGTCCTGAACAGGCGTATCCATTTTGCGGATAGCCCCGCCAAGCGAAAGCGCCAAAATCTCGGCACCATAACAGATGCCTAATAGCGGTATATTATTTTCAAAACACTGCCGGATGATGCGAGAATTTACGATATTAATTTCTCGATCGTTCATGCGCCTGCCAGATAAAATTACTTTATTGCAAGATAAATTATTATTAATATTATTAGTACTATTAATATTATTAGTGTTATTATTCACGTTCATGAGGTTGTGATCGTTGTTCTTCTCATCGTAATTACCATTGTCGCCAAGACCCTTTCTCTTATTGTTGATTTGGACGTTGGCGCCACGGTTTTGACTACAGTCTTTATAATTATAAGTGGAGCTGTTGTTATCGTCGTTACTATTAATAGTAACATTGGTAAGCCTGGAAAAACTCCTCTGGATATAGCTTGCTCCCAGTTTGTCAAGACACAACGCAATATCAGGCGTGAAGGGTGATAAATTATCTACAACAAGAGTTGTCTGCCTCGCACTTTTCCTAGATTTCATATATTAACCAAGCAACTATCATTTGGGCTATCAACCAATTAAATTATTCTAAATGAATGGAAATATAATGATTTTCTACTATACCGTTAACAACTTTTAGTATTCCGTAGTTAACAACATTACCATCACTGCTCTGCCATTCAAAAATTCGAGGCGCTGTAGAATTAGTAGCCTGACTGGGGCTAGCAGAAGAGCTCGCTGGAATAGTGAAGGAAAATTCTTTGAGAAATTGTGTGATTGCAGCTCTTGCCTGATCGATCTGCGAGGCTGCTTGATAGCTGACATCTGCCTCCTTAAAGCTGACCGGCGCGGAAATGGCTGTTGGCTTTAGAACAGTAAGACCTGCGGACGCAAATATTTTTTCTAGCTCTAGAATTCTTCCTAACCTCTGTAGGACTAGAGTTTCATTTGCATGCAGTTGTTGTTTGGTTGTTGTAGCAGACAGGTTAGTAGATGTAGGACTTGAAGTTCTGTTTGCGACAGAGACAGGTACGGCAGAGGTTTGATTTACCGGAGCAAGTCCCGTCGCCTTTAGCAAATAATTTTGAAAAGCCTGCTGGGCCGTGGCACCTATTCCGACAAAAATGTTCCCCGTCACGGAGGCTCCTACCACCCCAATCGTACCCAACTGAACTACACCTCCTCCTGATGTACTAGACGAATATACGGGAATAAAGTAAACTTCTTGGTTTCCAATTCTGTAAAGTAAGTTATCACCAACTCTTGGGTTGCGTAACAGATTCTTCTCTGCTGCATATGCCGGATCCTTTTCCAAGGCATCTCTTGCCGCGCCGGGACCTATGAGCTTTGTAGGTGAGTCAAGAGGAACTGAATAGAAATTCATCTGGCCAAAATTTTCTGGGTTGTTTTGAACCACCATGTATCCCACTAAATTATTAGCAGCAGAATTACTCAGTTGCAGTAATTGCATTCCCATGAATTGTGGCATAACAAAGCCAGGAGGTCTAGTAATAATATAATTTGTTGAACCCTGATCAGGAACTTTGTAGAATTGTTGGGCTTCAATGAATGTCTTGGGGTCAGTGACGTGATATTGATTAAACCTGTTTATTTTCCACAAAAACATTTCCATGGGATATACAAGTTGGTTTCTTAGCCATTCAGGGGTTTGAGTCAATACGGTAACGTCGCCACCATTATTGCCTGAATATTGTTCGAAGAAAATTTGTGAAAACGAATCCTCGTTACCCCCTGCTGGGTTCTTTATTATTTTCACACTACCATTATACGCGTCTATTAAGGCAAATCCAACCAGCCTTAACATATCACCGGAGCTCCAAGGAACGTGACTAGTATCGAGAAAAACGATTAGAGGCATCAACCAATAAGTGTTCTTCCCATCAGTAACAGGTACGACTTCTACATTTCTTATATCAAAAGTAGTTTGGGAAGGTCCTACTGTAAAGTCATAAACAAAATAAGGATACATGACCTTCATTCGGTCAAATATGTCTTTGTAACGCATAACATGCATAGGACTATTTGTGTATGACAGCATAAATTTGGGCTCAAATACCCAGCTTAAGGGAGGAGCCAGATTAACACCCCCTGTGCCAGAATAATAAGCACCTTCGATTTCATCGCTGGATGTTCTACCGACCGGAAAAGCAGACCAGGCTTGACTGAAGAGTCCTGTTGGACCACTCTCACCATAGTAGATATTTTTTTGTTTGAAGAATTTACTCGAGTCTGTTATATTACCTGTATTGGCTTGCATCATCAGGACGCCTTTTCCTGAGTGTGTGTATACAAAGTGTTCATTATACCAAGTATTTTCGGGAGTGACATCTGCTGGCAAATTCGGAGCAGTGGGAGCGGCCCAATACATAGTGCTATTGAATCGCACGATATTTGTATCTGCAAAGTTGATGTCGTCTCTTTGTCCTAACTCGGGTTCGAGTTTGGTTTGCGCTGCTACCTGATCCCATAGCCTGATATTATTTAGAAGATAATTATTTCCGTTTACTAATGCAGATATGGGGGGAGGTATCGAAGAGGAGGCTGACGAAGAGGAGGCAGATGAAGAGGAATTCGACGAAAACGTGGGAGGTGGCGACAGATTGTAGTTTACGACTTGGACCTTGTCAAGCTCGGCGATATAGCGATTAACAGCAATATCTTGAGCGATGTAAGGTCCTCCCCATTCAATTTTCTTGGCATCGGCGATAGTGTTGTTGACAGCCATAATTGAGCCTGTTATAATTGTGATTACTAAAATAGTCAAGAGTCTGGTGTAAACCTGCTTTCTATCTGGTGTCACTATTACTTTCGAGCGCCGGCTATCCAGGAATCCGTAAGCAATGAAAAGCGCGCCCATAATAAGTGTCCCCATTATCGCATACTTTGTGTTGTAATTGATACTGAAGCTGAAAAACATTGTAAAGCCCATCCACAAAAGTACCACGCCAAGGATTCTTTCGATTGTTGAAATATATGACAACAGTCTGGGTTTACCTTCTGACGTATCCGCCATGTATCTCGTTGCGATGCTGAGCCCACCTTCAACGCCGACGTACAGAAATATTCGAATCCCAATCGAGGATAAAAGCGATGGGAGTAAGAGAGTCAAGACAGGAATAAGCGGTATTACATGCTGCTGTGCGAAACTGCCATCAGATGGAATGTTTGCAAAAGGTATTAGGAAGATGTTTGGAAGTGATCCTAGTCCAATATCATGTCCTTCCAGCAAGAAGACGCTGGTGATTCCAAATATCAGATTAGTAAATAACGGTGCAAATAAAACCACCTTTGTTATCTGCCAGATTATAAAACCTCTCTTCTCCATTTTGAAATCAGGATAACGGAGTGGGAGCTTGGAGAGTTTGGAAGGAGCTGTTGAATAATAAGACGAAGATGAAGAGGAGGATGATGAGGACCGGTACGAAGATGAGGATGAAGACGACGATGAAGAATCATCCCTACGCTTCAAAAAGTTGACAAGCATGTGGAGGCCGTACCAAGTCATGGAATTTCTGTGCCGAAAATCTACTCGTACCAAGGCGACACTGCATAATATTAGACCGGAAACCAACGAGTAATACAATGGCTTTGTGAAAACGTTACCAAACTCGATAACGTTCATGAAAAGGTTTACAGACTGGCTACTCGCTGCAAAAAATATAATTAGGCCAATTAATACAAATATGGCTATACGAATAATTTTCCATATTTTGAATCCTGAAGTGCCACTATCCTCGTTAAAGGGATTCCACAAAACAGCCTGCTCTAATAGTTGTTAAAGGCACTCTTTAATGTATATGTTTTTAATGTTCTGCCCAGTACACACGTAATCGTTAATTATATGGAGATAGTTATCCTCAGATAGATGTGTGCTGTTAAATCCGCTTGTATATGGCATTTTATTATTTATTCTTTTGAAGGTTTTTGTCAATCTTGCCGAAATTCTAATCTAATTTAAATATGTTTGGGATAAATTAGTACCCTTTCTGTCTCACATGTACA
>JBPYDU010000009.1:0-22043 GCA_051985995.1 Candidatus Nitrosopolaris sp. | reverse complement strand
CCTAAGCTCTTCATGAATTGAGTCCTTTTCAAAATCGTCTCCTGTT
This sequence comes from Candidatus Nitrosopolaris sp., assembly GCA_051985995.1. Classification (GTDB taxonomy): domain Archaea; phylum Thermoproteota; class Nitrososphaeria; order Nitrososphaerales; family Nitrososphaeraceae; genus Nitrosopolaris. The sequence goes on along the minus strand of JBPYDU010000009.1, from coordinate 21,997 downwards.
TGAATCAACACCTTAACAATTACATCCTTTGGTAGTTGCCGTAACAGGCTTAACATACCACTATACTTCGCCTTATAAAAGGAGTTAGGAGTGGAGAAGAGTAAAAGTAATTCATCTGTTCCTGACAATAATTGATTGTTGACAACTTTTCGTATTTCTGTAGGTTCATTAACTGTATCTGCGAAATCAGTTGTAATTCCTTTTCGACTTCCTTGATTTTCTCTCTTGCAGTAATCGCTTTAGTACAAAGGTTATCAAATAGATACTGCTGTATATCTACAAATGATTTGGTGTTAGTATAGAAGAGTTGCTGTTCTTTCTTTTGTTTCTGCGCAATTTCGCTTTCATTCTCAATAATATAGCATAGATAGTCAATTCCATCTACTATCTGACAATTGCCTTTAGCCTTGTCATTATGGAAAACTTCTCCGCATTTCATCAATTGTCTACAATGTGAGATATTTCCCTCATTAACGGCAGTAACGAATCTCGCTCTTATCCCTTTATTTTTGAAGTTCTTTATCGCATTCCATAACTTTTCATTCCCTTTTATTAGAGCCACATCATTTAGGTCAATACAGCAGTCAAATGTTTCCTTAATATTTGAAATTATTTCTAAAGGTAAGTCTGAGACATCTTTATTTGTATACTGGATTTCTATTTGAGCGAGACGCCAAGCAGTGGGCAAAGTAATCCGACCTAGAATCACTTGCCAAGATATTTAAAGCCGGTCACAACTTTGAGTCAGTCCGCACTCGAAGCCAGAGGCAGATTTATTTTATTTGGTCAGTGAAATCAAACGGCGGAGTTATGAGCAGGACCCAGAAACACTTATTTATCTACGCAGATATGAGCAACACAGCTATTCGAAATCGTCGACAACAAGGATTGGTCAGTGGCAACACTGATGGCGCGTAATGGCTAATTGGATTATCTGGTCGCTCCTCAAAGCTTCATTGGCTGTTATATCGCAGTTAGAACAGATATTTGGTCTATTGTGGTCATTAATAAATATTGTATCTATTTGGAGGATGAGGAAGAAGATAACTCTATTCTTGCGACCATGTTGTTAACAAAGGGAGGAAAATCCGTTGGCTTATTTACTTTTGTAAATTCACCTTTCTCTGAATAGTAAGAATAATGAATGTCATAGTTTGCAAGGCTCAGAGTTTTTGTGTGCGGAATTCCAGATGAGTTATCGACGACAGATATTGTCTTATTGTCGGGAGAATAAATCTTCATAAAGTCTGCCATAGTCAATCTAATGGGTCGTATGTATTCAATGTGGATCCTCGAGCCTGCTACCTCAGTATGGATCACATGTAAGCATTCTTTTCCATTAACCGTGCTATTTCCAACTCCGGCGGGCAGAAAATTCTGTTTACCGTCAACGAAAACTTGTACTAGTGGATAAAGATTAAACTGATCTGCGTTCTGTGATTTAAGACATATTTTTGTCGGGATAGGAGGCGGGGCAAAATGCGGTATTATAACTAATGCTACGAGGAGTGAAGCACCCATAGCAATAGGAGGAATCAGGACTTCTTTTTTTCCTAGTCTTTTCGGAGGCTTTTCTTCTTTAGCTTTGCGTTTGGGCATTACAAATTTACCGCATCCTGATCAAATTGTGTGAGGTATTATTAATATTCTCTCCCCAATGTAGGCTTTCCTAAGCGAAAGACCAGAAAAGTACAAGTGTAATGCATAGTAAATATATTTTGAAGGCGTTCTACTTCTGTTAAATTTGACCATTTAAAGAAGTAGGATGTCTTAAGCTATAGACTTATCGGTAAGTAAACAGAGCACCAATGCGAGATTTCAGGTTCATATAGTAGAACTTTTTATTATTGTCGGCCCAGGGATGGATGAAAGATGCAAATAGTTCAGATATCAGATATTCATATTGGAAGCCTGTTTAATCAAAATGTCTTTGACATTTTGGCGGAGGAGGTCAATAACCTAAAACCTGATGCTCTTATTATTACTGGCGATCTTACTGATGATGGGTTACTCTTCCAGTTCGAGCGTGCCAAATTTGAAATTAATAAGCTCGAGTGTCCCAACAAAATCGTTTTAGCAGGAAACCATGACTATCGGCATACTGGCTACCTTGTTTTCAAGAAATTCTTCCCGTCAAGGCAAGTCTATGAACTAGAAGACCAGGTATTAATCATGACACTAGGTACTGCTCGACCAGACAGAGACGAAGGAGAAGTAGGATATAGGCAAAATAAGTGGATGATTGAGACCTTGGCCAGATATGAAAGCAAAACGAAGATTATTGCGATGCACCACCATCTAATAGGTATTCCAGACACGGGGACCGATAAAATTATCATCCTGGACGCAGGTGACACTTTAAGGGCGTGTCTTCAATCAAAAGTCGATTTGGTGCTTTGTGGCCATAAACACAGACCTTGGGTGTGGAAGTTGGGTTCGTTGGAGATTGCTTATGCTGGAACAGCTAGTTCAACGCGTTTCAGAGGATTTTTCGAGAATGCTTATAATATTGTAGAGGTCAGGAACGGAAAATTACGAATCGACATAAAAATAGTGGGAGGGAAACGTGTGCCTCTCCTAAATCTCGTAAATAAATACAAGCCATTTTTGGAACTTGAGGGGTGATGACTAGCACAAATACAGGCTACAATAAGTCATAAATGTTAGCTATCTCATCCTCGAGTCAGATACTATTTATGTCTCGGTATCTCGCAAAAATAATCAGCTAGCGAAATCATTGTTATCAGTTCATATTGATGGTGCAAGTCGAGGTAACCCCGGGTATTCTGGGATCGGCATTGTAATCACGAAAGGTAACGACAAAATCGCCGAGTATAAAGAATTCATAGGGATGAAGACTAACAACCAGGCAGAATACATTGCATTGAAAAAAGCGCTGGAAATTGCCTCTTCCCTTGACAACGAAATCACAGTTCTGTCCGACAGTGAATTGGTTATAAATCAGAGAACTAACCATTACAAAGTAAGAAATAAGCAACTAAAGTTGCTATTCAGGCAAATCTCAAATTTGGAGAAGTGTTTCAGAACCATAATTTACAGACATATTCCCAGGGAAATTAATAGATATGCTGACTCATTGGCTAATCAAGCAATAGACGAACGAATTAAATATAAAAATCGCAGTATCTGAATTGACGGCAGCGATGAGGACTCAGAGTTGATGCGATTTTGTTTCACAAAATATGAGGAAAAGGCATTTGACCGAGCTGCCATTCCTTCTTCGTCCTATCACCTCGTAACGTAGGTCATGGCCTGTTTAATCAATTCTCCACATTAATTTGATGCGTTCTTCCACGTTATTATCATGATATACTGTCACTAGGTTGCAGTTTGCAATACAGTAAAGACAAAAAAGGATGTGTAACAACAATACCAAAATCGAATTATCTCCGTGGAGGGGTGCTCTGGGGTACACATAGATGGCAATTATGTTGTGCAAGCGGCATTCTAATTAAGTATATAAAATCGAAAACTTACCTGCTACAATCGATTCTTATCACCGTCGATTAAATTTTTTTGGTGATGGTTATAACATCTTCGTCGATGAGCAGATGATCCATTCCTACTTTCTGCCCACCAAATTTAGCACTCTTACCCCATATCTGTGCGTATTTAAAATCCCTAATCATACTACGATGTATCTTACTGCACACATCTCCCACATTAGATCCTTTTTGCATAATCATGGGCTCCTTAAAGTCGGTTTCTTTGCCCTTCTGGCGCATGTAAATTCTAATGAAATCTAATGATTTGTATATTTCTTCTTTGAGAGCATCGATATTCACGTCTGCATCCGCTGAGATAGGGATAAAACCACTCCCAATCTTCGATTGTACTTCACTAACAAAACCCTGGTTTACGAGATCTATTTTGTTCAATACTGCCAGCGAAGGAATGTAGGCTCGGTTACCGCTCAAGACATCGATTAATTGATCATCTGATAATCCTTGTTCTCTTATTACTACTCGGCAATTCCGAAGACCATACGTTAATAAAATCTCTTGGATTAGTTTTTCAGATATCTTGATTGGAACCAGAGTGTTAACTGAAAGTCCGCCTGAAGACGCTTTTTCTATTAGAATATCTGGAGGTTTCTGGTCGACTCTGATACCAATTTCGAATAGCTCCTTTTTTATAATCGCCAAATGGCGTGGTTGGAATACATCCAGAACAATTAGGATCAGGTCTGCGTTTCGAGCGATAGACAGTACTTTTTTGCCCAATCCTTTTCCGGCAGCTGCTCCTTCTATAATCCCTGGCATATCAAGAATCTGAATCCTAGACCCTCGATAATGCATCATTCCGGGAACAGCCGTCAGCGTCGTAAATTGGTAAGTAGCAACCCTAGATTTTGCATTTGTCAACCGATTAAGAAGGGTAGACTTTCCTACGCTAGGCAATCCGATAAGAATGACAGTAGCATCTCCCCCCTTTCTGATGTCAAATCCTGAAGCTCCTCCCCCTGTTGAAAGCGTTCTCTTCTGTGTATTTTCCTCCATTTCGCGCTTGAGACGTGCCATCTTTGCTTTTAATAGACCAACATGATGCTCTGTCGCTTTATTGATCTGTGTTTTGTGAATTTCATCTTCAATAGCTTTTATCTTCTCTGGTATGCCCACTGCGTAAAAGTACACAACAAATGGACTATTATCAGTTTAGCTTTGCAAAGGATCCGAATTTCGCTTTTAATTGCTAGTGCTTCTAGGTTTCAATACCGATAAAAGTGATCTCTGGACGAAGAATAAAGCAGTAAAAACTATATCTCGTTGACCTTATCGAAATCCCAATATGCTAAAGTGCGAGAGCTGCGGCAGAATCAGATTTTACTCTTTGAACTTTATTTTTTCAAAATCTCTTTGTAATGAATGTTATTTGGTCATGAGGGAGAGAGACAGGCAAAAAAGGAAAACGAATTAAGCAGAATGAGTTAATCAACATATTCATTGGAATGTTTGCTTATATAATCAAGATGTACCTTACGCTGCGAGTCCCGTTGTAGTCAAGGTCCTTGCTTTACACCACACTTTGTACAATATTTTGAGTCTAGTTTTATTTTGGATCCGCATTCTATGCAGAATTTACCATTCTTGGGGATTGAATTATCTGCACTTGATGGCGTCGACTTTGACGCCGCTACTTTTTCTTCAGTAAAGTCATACATCGTTGTAACTGCCCCACTAGGTTTGAACATCTCATTAGTATCTGGCATTAATTCGAGGAAGGAAGCTTTGCTTTTACTTTGTTTCTCTTCAAGATAGAGCACAAGGCGAGGCGTAGCGCCTTCTTTGCCTCCTGGGATATCGACTTGTTCCCCGAGCCACATAGCAAATTTCTTCAGAGTCATTTCGGGAGTAGAAAATGTAAGAGAATGGGTAGACATGTATTCTTCCGTTGCGGCCCTAGCATTGAATACCTTCATAAACCAATTACTGTCCTCTCGTGTTTTTAATTATTGCGAATTGCCACATTTATTACAGAATTTGGCGAGCGCAGGAATACTGGATCCGCAAACAATGCAATTCTTAATCTTTGTAGACTTTGAGGGGTTGCTAAGTGGTTTCATTTGAGTAGTATCGGCTTCGATTCCAGCGCGCTTTCCGACATCTACTACGCCAGCTTCTTCACTGTAACGGCCCATCTTGGAAGGAATAGAAGCGGGGCCCTTTTTAGAGAGATTTGTTTGGAATGATGATTTAACTTCGAATAATACTTGGATAGCAATAAAATTTAATGAAGTCATGCCTATTAGATAATCGGCCAATTTAGCTAGGAAATCTTTTTGATTCACGTTTCCCTTTTTATAGTGTTGACTTGCATCAACGAACGCTTCGTACTGCTCCTGCGTATCGTCGGTGAGCTGCTTTAGTTTCTCTGCTACAGCTCTCAGTCTATCATGATTGGGATCAACGGACATCGCTGGAACAGTTTTTGTATGAGTGACTAATAAAAGTTTGAACCTGTTATTCATCTTGAATTTTTTTCTTATCTAACTCGAATTGGTATACTATTTCGGTCGTTACGGCGGAACCCAAATAACATATTAATATGTATACGCTCAAGTTGACGACTGGTTGCAGGTGCTTCCCAGTGGAGGGATGGTCTAGACTGGTTATGATACCTGCCTTACACGCAGGGGGCCGTGGGTTCGAATCCCATTCCCTCCACCTGATCGAGAAGGGTTCCAAAGGCTTAAATTTGAATAATTTTCGACAAATAATGAATGAGCGGCTCTGAGAGTCTTGGGAGCGTTAGTTACGAGTGTATGAGATGTGGGACTCCAGTTACTGTGGAAGATTTATCCAGATTGCCAGAAATCAAGTGTATATGCGGCTTCCGTGTATTTCGTAAAGCCAGACAGCCAATTGTGAAACAACTCAAGGCCATTTAATGTGCGCTTAAGATATTCAGTGTGATAATACTAAATCCACACAATTTCATAAGGCACCACCTAGACAAGAATGAAAGCTTCTTATATCATCTCGTAGAATATAGTACATGAAAATCCGCTGCCCTGATTGTAAGAATGCGGCAGAACTTTCTGATGATTTTACCTTTGTAAAGTGTTCTGAGTGTTCGTTTGATATGAGTTACGGATCCTATGTGAAGTATGTGGCATATAAAGATGCACGATACCGCGATATCCTTGATGATTACAAGCCAAGAAATTGAATTTGGATTTCTCATGCCGATTGCAAATGCTTTCTGATAGTCTTTTCAATCTTCTTCTTCTTTGCCCATATAGCAGCAGGTAGCCTCTGGTGGGAGTCAATAGCCTCGGACACTTATTATGGCGAATCATCCCGGAACTAATTGAACGAGAATTAATGCATTTTGATTGAGTTATTCTTTAGTTACCTGAATATGCAGAACCATCGGAGATTACAGTTTCTTTGTGTGATCTCAATACTTTTGCGGGTTATTCGCCGGTGTTAAACCTGCATACTTGGGCCTGATTTCACTAGGCACGCGTTGCTTGGGTTTTCTTTTTAATTGCGGAGACAATGGACAATATGTCCCTGTCTTTTATATGATAGTTATTTGGCAGCCTTAAGCCGTCGCGTATGTCAATCGCATAAAGTAACCCTTTAACTAGGTCCGTATGGATCTCCCTTGCAAGATCTTCAATAGTGGAGCCTGTTTTCATTAGGTAGACGTCCGGCAAAATATTCCCGTGTTTGTCTGATAGTTTACCTATGTCTGCAACAGGATACACAGCATTCATTCGCAGGAGCTTGAATACAGTCACGTTTATAGCAAATTGAACGCCAGTCCGCATATATTCACCGAGTATATCTTTTCGGATAAAGTTTAAAGCCCATTTTTGTTTATCATTCAGCTTTTGTTGCTCTTTTATGTCAAATCTCTCGTCTCCAGGTAAATACTTTATCATGCCGCGAGCTTCAGCCCGTCTTAATGTTAATTCAGCATCCGCACTGCAAGGTACGATTATTGTATCTTTATATTCTTCTCTTAGTCTCTTGAAATTTTCAGATGCATAATGCAAATCTACCTTATTGGCAACGATCAGGGTGGGCTTTGAGATTTCCCTTAAACTCCATGAGAAATCCTTAGCCTTTGCCGGATCCCATTCATCAAACTTGGCGCCCAGAAGTTTATTAGCCTCCAGAGCAAATTTGACGTGCTGTTCACGGACCCCTATACCTCTAAATATGTCTGTTATGGCAGCTACCTCATCGATCCCTGAATTGATTGCTCTTGAAATTTTGTCACGATTACCCTCAAGGAGCTTGAGGTACCACATCACTAGCTCTTCTTCAATGTCCGCTATGTCTGCTATGGGGTCACCAGTACCAGGTTCTGTTATTTTTCCTGATGCATCAATACTTCCAGAGACATCTACTATGTGTAAGAGTGCATCGGATTGGGCTGCGATTGAAAGAAATTGGTTGCCTAACCCCTTTCCCTTCCAAGCACCCTTAATTAATCCCGGCAAGTCGACTAGCTCGATAGGAATAAACCTCCAACCGTCTAAGCAGCGAGAATTCCTTGGATTGTCTTGGACGTTTAATTCTTTGTGAACGCATAGGGCGATTGCATTAGCGTTCCCGATGCTTGGATGCTGGGTGGTAAACGGATAATTGGAAATCTCTCCGCTTCCAAGCGTAGCAGAATTAAAAAAGGTAGTCTTTCCTGTGTTCGTCTTGCCGATTAACCCTATCTTTATCACTACGATCGAATCTGTCGATGCTAATTTATTCTTCACTAATGGCGTTTTTGACAAGGTCTGGTACAACGGTTTTTGACAGGAAAACACTTAGAATATCCTGATCTTTGGCTCTGTATCGGGTTACGTGAGATAACATAATTAACATAATTAATTAGTTCTTCGTTCATCCAGTTATACTCCAATCCTTTCCAATAGTTCAAAGACCTCACTATTAGTCGGCGGCTCTGCAATTTGGCTTCTCAGATACAATGAAACAGTCGCATTAGAAAATGTCAATCGCTCAGCGGCATTCAAGCCAGCAAGATAGCCGATTATGTCTGCAGAATCCCAAGAATCACCTGCCCCAGTCAATGTCCTTACGTCAACTTTGATTGCACGCACAAAGCTGCTTTCTTTTCCATTCGACCATGCCGATCCCTCCCTAGTATGCAAATCAACACTGATACCAACTATTTCGGCAAGTTGCTTGGCAGCATTTTTGATCTGATCCACGATATGCTCTCTAGTGAGTTCGAGATGTTCGAGACCCGTAACTTCGGCAAGGGAATTATATTCAGTTTCATTGATACTCAGAACATCAGTGAATTCTGCAATATACGCAAGTGAGTCTCTAAAGTCTTGTTTCCTAATTTCGAGATCTGCCGGATCAATAAAGTGAAGCGACTTCGGAGAATTTTTGAACGCATGTTCGGCCAATTGTGTTCCCATTAGATTGCTGCCCCAGTTGACAACTACCGCAGCATCAGAATGGTTCAAATGATTCAGGTGTTCTGGAGAATTCACCCTATCTGGACCAAAGTTGCTGTTGTCTCCAACGTCACTTAACATTATATTGACCCTGACATCTCTTTCATTAAGCAATTCAAATGCGGTAGTACTGCCGTGCCTTCCACACGCAACCATGAGGTTGACGTTTTCACCGAATTTCAAAAAAGTCTGTCTAAGGATAGCCGCTCCGATGTCATCTGCAATAGTAAATAAGGTGACCCTTACACCTAATTTTGCTAGGCAATATGCAACATTAGTGGCATTTCCTCCCTTGATATCGGTAGTTGGGACTCCTCGTATGCTGCCTCCACCTAAATTGGCTTTGTTATTAATCTTGTTAAAGAATTCATCTTTGGAACTTAACTTTATAACGCGATCAACGAAAAAATCCGGCATTACAACAATGGGATTCATATAGGAGTAGTAAGCCTTTATTTTTTCTGACAGAGCAGATCTAATTTTCAGACACCCAAACAGTCAGAATGCTGCTACTCTTTTATGTATATATCTTGGGCCTGACAACGTGGGTGTGTCAGGTGTATCTTCGTGCTCACAAATTGTGCCTCAGGATACGTTTTAATCAGATGCTCTGTTAAAAATAGTAGAATAATAATGATGAATATATGAACCCACCACCACCTCCAATAGATGCAGCCGAGTTTGACGCTCACAAAGACCTGAGCGAAATAATAATACAGTTCTTATGTAGAAACAAAGAAAAAGGTTTTTCAGCCAAGGAAATCGGAGAAGCTGTTGGACTGAAGGAAGAAGACGTAAATAACTCAATGGTGAAGTTAGGTCTTACAGATCTGTTTAGTGGGCTTACAGGCCGCATTATTACGCGCAAACGCCGCACAAATTCAAATAAGAGAGAAATGGCTAAAATAGAAGACGTTACAATCAATGGAGTAATCTACTACCGATGCGTTGAGAAGGCAATTTGATTACTAAACCGATATGAATTGAATGCTCTCTAATTAGTATGATTCCAAAAAAAATGCTGTAAATTACGCTAACCCCAACGTAAAGTTGGGTTATAGAATAGCTGAGTGCTTATAGCATTTTTTATTCCATGTCCATGCCACCCATGCCACCCATGCCACCCATGCCACCCATGCCACCCATGCCACCCATGCCACCCATGCCGCCACCACCACCAGGTGGTCCAGCAGGCATTTTGGACTTGCTTGCTGCGATGACATCATCTATGCGTAATAGCATGGTAGCCGCTTCAGTGGCGGATTTTATGATCTGTTCCTTGACAACCAGTGGCTCAAGGACGTTTTGCTTATACATGTCGGCGACAACACCGGCACGCACATTGATACCGGTCCATTTAGCTCCTTTCGATTGTTTTGCACGTAGCTCAGTCATGGTATCAATGGGATCCATCCCTGCGTTCTCGGCAAGGCCGAGTGGAATTGAATCAAACGCGTCTGCGAATTTCTGGACCGCGAGCTGTGCACGGCCTTCTAAGTTACTTGACCACTCTCTCAACTGACTCGCAATATATGCTTCAGGAGCACCACCTCCAGCGACTATCGCAGGTTTCTCAACTACGTCTTTAGTTACCATCAAAGCATCATGCAGGGAACGGTCCGCCTCATCAACTACCCTTTGTGATCCGCCCCTCACTAGAATTGTAACTGCTTTGGGATTTTTGCATCCTTCTATGAAGACCCATTTGTCAGTTTCCACCTTGCGCTCTTCAACCAATTCTGCAGAACCCAAATCCCTATTCACTAGGTCGTCTAGATTATTTACGATTCTCGCTCCAGTTGCCTTCGATAATTTGAACATGTCGCTCTCTTTGACGCGCCTTACTGCAAGAATGCCTTCCTTAGCAAGATAATGCTGCGCAATGTCGTCGATGCCTTTCTGACACAATACCACGTTGGCTTTAGCAGACTTTATTTTTTCGACCATAGATCTGAGCATCTTGTTTTCTTCATCAAGGAACATTTGCATTTGCTGAGGGTCATTAATGCGGATCTCAGCGCTCATCTCAGTCTTTTCGATTTCAAGAGCAGAAGTTATCAGTGCTATCTTTGCATTTTCGACTCTCTTTGGCATCCCTGCATGTACAACTTCCTTGTCGAGAACAATGCCCTTGATGAGCTTCGTGTCACGCATAGAGCCACCTGCTTTCTTTTCCACCTTTATGTTATCCAAGTCTACTTTTAGAGCATCATGTCCGCCATCCTCGGCTATCTGCTTAATAGCATTAACTACGACTTGACTCAAAGTAGGGCTGTCCTCAGAAACAAGCTTAGAATCCATACTTGTTCGCGCGATTTTTATCAATAGTTCTTTGTCTTCTACGTCTACCTTGACTGCAATTTTTTGTGATAATTTCAAAGCTTGCTCAGCTGCTGCGGTATATCCATCTACAATTACAGAAGGATGAACATCCTTGCTTATCAGATCCTCAGCTTTTTCCAATAAGGCACCAGCGAAAACGACTGAGGATGTTGTCCCATCGCCCACCTCATTGTCAACAGACTTCGATACTTCAACCATCATCTTTGCAGCAGGATGCTGTACATCAATTTCCTTCAAAATCGTTGCACCGTCATTTGTGATTGTTACATCTCCCAGGGTGTCGACTAGCATTTTGTCCATACCCCGCGGACCCAGACTGGTCCTGACAATTTCTGAAATCAATTTTGCCGCCGCGATGTTGTTTTTTTGCGCATCTTTACCCTTATTTTCCCTTGTTCCTTCCTTTAAAATTAATACTGGCATTCCGCCAGCTGTAGTTTGAATTGTAGCCATATTCATTTTCCTCTAGTAGAATGTTACAACATTTTCTAAGGCCCCTTTTATAGTTTTTCACATCATAACCCTGCCAATTGCTTTTGCTTGCTTCTGAACTTATCTCTAAACCTAGGTACATTTATTATAAATCTCTCATGTTTTCCATCACCGATTCTTTCGAGTATATCGGAGGCCTCAACATCAAATAAGACTCTTCTTCCATCAACCGATACAACCTTGGCCTTGAAATCTACTCTGGCACCCACAGGTGTAGCTGCTAAATGGCGGATGTTCACGAGAGTCCCAACGGAATCCCAATCGCCAAGGGGGATAAACTGCTCCTTCAGTAGCAGCCTGCAAGTTTCTTCCATCTCGGATATCATTGAAGGTGTTGAGAGTACGTTCTCTCCCTCCCACAAAAAACTTGTTGTTTGCCCAGAACTAATCCTGATCGTTCTCTCTTTGATTGATCCAACTTTTACTGGAAAATTCATCTAACACACGCAAGACAGATAAAAAATTTAAATTTTGTCTAGTCTATGAGAGGATGAATTTGTTTCATTTCAATCCTGTTCTGCTATGCCTACGAGCATCTGCCTTTCTCTCGTTTTCTTCCCGAACGTGGTGCAGCCTATCTTTTTCATGCAAGAACTCCATGCCGCATTTATGACACCTCAGCACAGATTGGTGATGCACATTTTTGGCATGCTCGATTAAATCCTCTAATTTATTGAACTTCTCTTTACAATGTTCACATTGTTTTCTTTCGGGAATGAACAGGATCATACTTGTTATTTTATTCTTTCTCCTCCTATTAAGCATCTGCTCGCATTCCCCAAACAACTACTAAACTAATCATATTCCGATATAGAAAAAAAGGAAGAAAAAAGGTGTCGGCTCGAGGTCTATTTCCTACGCCTTAGGGCTGATGCAATCACGTAAGCTAATCCCACAGCCAGGCCAAACGTAAGTGGGATCCATACTCCAAAACTGTCGGTCGTTGCCGGGACTATCTGCTGAAGAAGTGCGCCAAATACCATACACTGTGGTAAAGACTCTTAGTATATTAGATTTTCTCAGGATCCATCTCATTAATTTGGAGATGCGTTGCATTAATCCAAGATGAATTACTTGTGATCTTGATTTTGCCGTGCGTATAGAGATGTTGACACTGATATATGATAAAGCAATATAATGCGTATTTATAAGGAGAATGAATTCTTAGGCAGATTAATCGAGAGGCCATGGTTCGTTTTTATCGTTCTACCATAGACAAGTCCACATCCGAGGGTGATATAATCCTGATTGGTGTGCCCGACGAATCAATGTCACTTGCAAAGCGGAAAGGAACGAACAGGGCACCGGATATAATTCGACGAGCATCAAATGAGTCGGAGTTTTTCGAGAGAGAAGGAAAGACTATCCCTATATCACCCATGCGCGGTAGTCTCGATGGTAAGCGGATACTAGATGCAGGTAACGTCACCAGGGAACAACTTTATCAGTTGATAGCTGATATAGTGTCATCGAAGAAGACACCCATTATCATTGGTGGAGATCATTCTATAACCACGATAGCGTTACGTGCAATAGGGAGCGTTTTGGGTAAAATCGGTCTGCTTTATTTTGACGCGCATCCTGACTTCGTTTCCTCTATGAGAAACTATTACGGTTCAGTACTCACGGATTCTGCTCAATCAATAGAATATAATAAAAGTATGCTTATTGGAACGAGGGCTGCAGAGCGAGAGGAATTAGAAAATGCGCAGAACGCTGGGTTAGAAATCGTCTCTCCACTCGACCTCGTCGAATTGGGCGTTTTGAAGATTGCTGATAAAATGGTCGCAAGAGGAGACGGGCTTAAAAAATACATCTCTATTGATCTCGATTGCATCGATCCGGCTTTTGCCCCAGGAGTATCTTTACCGTCATCTGGGGGGCTATCTACTGTCGAGCTTATCTATCTAGTCAAGCATGCGATAGACTTCGGGGTAATTGGTGTGGACATAGTAGAGTTTTCTCCGGACTTTGATTTTAACAATAATACGGCAAATCTAGCCGCTAGAATTATCTCCGAATGTATCTCATCAATCAAGGTGCATCACTAGCACAATATCAATGCACACAAAATCAGGAGTATCCAGCTTTTGGTCCCTTGACCGAAACTGCTCAAAATGCCTGCAATTCAACAAATATCTGGTAAGGCTGGCAAGCCCTCCATAAGTGGAATCAGGATTAATTCGTCACTCCTCAAATTGATTTACGATTCCATAATTCTCCCCTTACGTCGAGTTGTCTTCATGAAAGGCCTTATTTTGTTCATTCAATTGGAAATCTTTCTTAACCCAACAACTCTTTTTGTCAAGGTAGCATGGGTATTTGACAATGGCTCAGCTTTATGAAATCCACTGTTATCAAGAAGGTGTTTTTCAATATGTTGTTGCTAGAACGAACAAATTCTCCGAAGAAAAGGTTAAGAAAGATGTAGAACAAATGAATAATATGTTGAGTTCTGAATTAATAAGAAAAGACATAAGATATGTTTTTGCCGGAGGTGCAGACGTGGTAATCGCATATAAACACAATAGAAAAAAACAACAGAACCCTGAGAGGGGATTAGATTGTAATTCCGTGGCAGATGGGAAAACATGTGCAAGCGAACTTACTTCGTCCAGCGCTAGCTATTAGACTATTCTTGTATATCAAAAATTGAAAGGCTGTCAAAATGAAGGCATTAGTCATGGCTATTAGTCCCAAGCAGAGAAGCCGGTAATTAATCTGTGAATATCACTGCGTCAGATATTTCTAGTGGTGCCGCTAGTCATTCCTACCTCGTTGAACCTTGAAGCCAATTCTTACCTCTGCCTGGTATTCCAAGACTTGTTTCTCAACTCTTACTGTCACCCTACCCAGCTCAGCCCATTGTATATTTTTTACAGTTTTCGAAGCTTCTTGGATGGCATTTTTTATTGCGTAATCAGTTCCTTTTGGTGAGGTTCCTACGATATCAATATACTTGTAAACCATTTGCAAAAACACTTCGCAGTCCTTGGATATGAATAATACGGTATATTTGATTTCCTTCGGAAGGCGACAATTTATCATGTAATGCTTTTAAATAGAAATGCATTACGCATTAATCCATGAACTAATCGCACTCATCTTGGCCTTAATCCTATCACCAGACAATACCGCCTAATGTGATTTGTATTATATCAAGTTGGCCGGCTAAAAGACAATAAATTACGTATCCAGTTTTTGTGTGATATGCAGCTTGTCATATCTCCTAATCAGTTAAGCGAATTATTGGATAATCAAAGACAGAAAACAAATCTGCTCTTGATTGATACAAGGCCATTTTCCGATTATATTAGAGGACACATTCCAGGTGCTGTAAACATAGACTTGATGCAGTTTCATTGGATTGACAGTTCTAAGCAAGGAATCAAGCAGTTCAATGTTCAAATGAAGCTTCTTCTTTCAAATGCCGGAGTAGCGAAAGACAAGATTGTGGTATTTTATGACGATATTTCTGGTACATCCTCAGCAAGAGGAGTTTGGTTACTACTTTATTTTTCGCATAAAAGAGCAACCCTTCTCGACGGTGGGTATCAGGGATGGAAAAATCGTGGAAACGAGGTAGAGACGAAGACTAATCCTTTTATTCATTCTAATTTTGACTGCCGACCAAACCCGAAAATACTTGCCGACCTGCATCAGGTGAAATCGGCAATAAAGAACACAAAGTCGTTCATTCTCGTCGATACTCGTTCAAAATCTGAATATGAAGGGTCTGTGGTTCGTGCGGAGAGAGCCGGACACATCCCTTCAGCGATTAATATAGATTGGAATAATAACGTTGACCCTGATGGATTTTTCAAAGATCCGGAAAAGTTACGAGGAATATATTCCGGTATTGACAAAAATGCAGAAATCCTCACATACTGCCAGGGTGGATATAGAGCTGCTAACACCTTTATAGCGCTAAAAATGCTCGGCTATCAAAATGTCAAGATGTATTTAGGATCATGGGGAGAATGGGGCAACAGAATGGAACTCCCCATTGAAAGTTCAGTTGACGGATGATCTGGATGTGTCGGGTAGAAGCGTGGCCCCCACTTCCCTCAACCAACGAGTGGATCACGCAAGAAGCTTGAAATGTGTAGGTAGGGGAATATGCAACGGAGTTGAATAATACACACGATCGATCTGTTTGTGACATTGGTGTAGTTTTTTTGTTTTGAGCAGTCATTGTATACTCTACAGAATCATGTCACCTAATAGGTGAAGTGATTGCTAACGAGGGGGCATTTACTCACGCTATTGTTCAGCTGCCCTGAATCTTTTGCTGCTACAAATCCTGATCGATGTTGATGATTTGAAGGACAGGGTTAATTATTAGCTGTACGTGATACTAACTTGTTCGCCGTTATCGCCATAGTAGGACTGCCCGTCAAAAGTATAAAAGCAAGTCTTTTTGAGGTTACTTCGTCGGAATGAAGCGGTTCTTTCAACAATTTTGCAATGACATTATCACTTTAGATCCATCGATTCGTTTCGTGGGAGTTGCTGACGAACATGGACTTTTGGTTTCGACGTCTGAACGCAAAGGTCTCAAGCCACTATTAAACATGGAGGAAACGCAGCAATATGCAATAACTGCAGCGACCCGTCAATATACGCGAATTAGGTGGCAGACTCTGTTGGGCAAAATAGATTATACCTGCTCGCACTATGATAAGTTACTTCGGGCTACGATCCCTATAACTGACAAAAATAACCATCTTGCATACGTAATCATGTTTACATTCGATGTTGAAACATCCAATTTTCATCAGATTATAATGAGAAAGATAATTCCACTTATTAATCGAAACGCAAAACAATTTGTTCGTAAGTAATCGAGCTCGTGGCATTGTTTGATTTTCGATGAATTTTTCGGTAGCTAACTACAACTCACTTTAGATAAGGCGCAGAAGTGAGTGAATGTATAGCTACATCTTACGATCTCCAAATGGGCTACAATTGTATGACCGCAACGGCATATGTCTATGTCCGTCGGGCACACAGGCGGCCTACTTTAGACCTTCTAAATATCCATCCTGCTCCAGTTTGTCTGCGTGCGCAGCAATATATCGCCATACAATATCCGCTTTATTCGATTGAAAGTCCCACGGAGCGATTAATACTAAATCATTATCCCGGATCCACATCCTACGCTTAATTTTCCCTCGAATACGGCAAGTTCTAACCTTGCCATCCGTGCATCTTACAATAATATTGTCCCCACCAACAAGCTTGATAACGCGACCAAGCAACTCGCCTTGCTGCGGCCTTACCAATTCTTTGAGGTGAGATTCACTCAATACTTTCCTCTTGCCTAAATTGAAAACCCCACAATTTATCATGTCAACGAAGTTAAAAATCTATATGCTAAATGCGAGCTATTTTGGTTATCTTCTTACGCTTGGCAAAGGGCCATTCGGCAGTTTGGTTTTGAAAATCCTCTAAATTCTTTATTGATTGATTAATTAATTGGATATACTACACACTGCTTGTTTCTCGAACAAGGATATGTCCTTCAGGAATGAAATTAATACTTAAAGACGTATCTGCTGAGACTCAGCTAATCCGTAGCAAGACTAAAATTACTCTATTGCAAAGGTTCTCCGTATTTTTGCAATGAATGACGAATTATCTGAATGTTGTAAGAAAAGCATTCATTTAGACTGTAGTGATTGTGCTTGCAAATGTCACATCCCAGGCACGATGGAATACATGTCTCGAAATATTGCTAGGCTAGAAAAAGAACGACCGGGAGTGGGCGATTCACTACCGAGTTTTTAATGTTTTTATCAGAGACCCCAGACTTTTAGCGTCATTTACAAAGAATTCTTCTGGGAACGTAGCCAATTAAGCTTGACTTAGTGATATTATTCAGTAGTTTTAACTGAAATACAAACATGCACGCGCAGATCTCGGATCTTTGTAAGCGGTGATAGGGCAAAGTAGGCTAGAATTTAGAACTGAACATTCGCATTAATGCTAAACCATCTAAGAGATTCAATAATCGAAAATCTGAACTTATCGCTGAAGTACAACAACCTATAAGTATCAACTAATAGATTTATATTGCTGCTCTCAGCACAATGCGGATTCCTGGCATATCACACTTGGTAGAAGGAGGTACATTACCCAACAGTGTGTTACTTCTAACCGGCCCTGTGGGGGCAGGCAAAACTATGTACTGTCGACAGTTCTTTATTGACGGTTTAGATAACGAAGCACATTGTATCTATATCAGCTCAACATTATCTGAGAATCAATACAAAAGTCTATTCGGCAACAGAGTCGACCTGCTTGAACATTCCAAATTTGTAAACCCATATCTAATCGAGGGACAAGTCAACGAGAAATTATGCCTAGCTTTCGATAAGATTAATCATATCATAGCTGGTATAACGACTAACCGCAAAACCAGAACAATAAATATGAATAATTCTAATGCCGTCAGTACCAATTTTGACAACAACAGAGCAATTCTCTTGATAATTGATTCCTTGACACATTTATTCGCTATATTCGGAGAAAGCGCAGTCCTAAATTTTGTGACGAAACTTTATTTCCTTTTGAAAAAAATGGAAGCAATTGCCATCTTTACCTTGACGACGCCATCCTCAGATGAGTACGTTACTTTGAGTTCTATACTAGACGGAATACTTGAGATGAAGCTTGAAGGAGATAATGTGTTGACTAGGAATATCAGGATGCTTTCCATAAAAGGGCTACATCATAACCCTTCGTGGATCGATTTCACAATTTGCAATGATGGAAGCCTGCTTTTCGCCGATCGATCTGCTTCGCTGCATTGTTATTTGTGCCAAAAACCTATTCTGGATCTCCCTATAATGCATGCCGGCTTTCCTTTTCATGATTATCATGTGGAAACGTACAAGAAGCTTGCAGGGGTCTACGGCTTGAATATATCGGAGATTGGAATCTCATCAGAGGTTGTTGATGCAAATTTTTTCTATATAGATATAGTTGGATTGTCAAATCCGTTATTATCTGTCACCAAACAGCGAGAAAAAATCGAAAATCTTTTCGCTATAGTCAAATCCTGCCAGGCTTTTAAATCAGATGATCTGAAAATCCATCTTCCCACGGGCGACGGCATGGTGATCGGGTTTCTTTTGAATCCACAACTTCCATTAGAACTTGGTACACAGCTTCATCGAAAGCTTCGGCTTTATAACGGAAGCAAAGAATCACCTGATGACTTCATTGGCGTTAGGATAGGCCTGAGTTCCGGTCCGGTGTTTGCGGTGAATGATATTAAGAATAATCAAAACTTTTGGGGACCAGGTATAATTTTAGCTCGTCGAGTTATGGAGATGGGCGATAATTGGCATATTTTGATAGCGGATGTCTTAGCGGAAAAATTGATACCATTGAGAGGCGAGTATAAAAAGATTATAAAATCTATCGGTTCCTATCATATTAAACATGGGCAGGAAATAAGGCTATACTCAGCATATTCAAATGAATTTGGAAATTCGGAACCACCTCCAAAAGGAGACCTTGTCGCATTGTGACCATTATTTCCTTATATAAATATCTCCCCGACCATCTCGAGCTAGTTGGTATTATGACCCGCAGGTACAATTCTTGCAAGTTTGGCGTAAGATACACAACTAGAATAAATCCTCCGAGTATATTATCCCAATACATAACTATAAAGAGTTAAACTAGTAAGCAACTCCATAATGTATTATTGTCGGGGAAATGCAGAGTAGATTCGAGATGTTTAAACCTATCTCACCCCAGGTCTGGGTTCTCTCCTTCATTGTGCTGTGCGGACTACTCATCGAGTTCTCATGGTGTTCTTATGCTAGCGCGGACTTATTTCTCGGGAACAATTTTGGAGTATTAATCAAAAATGAGATATCGTCATCATTACCTTTGTCATCATTTTCTTCTAGTGGTGCAAGCCCGTTTCAAAATGCTCTAAGAGGTTTACCGGTTAACATTAACCAAGGAGTGTCTGGGAGTGGGAGCGGTTCAATTACTTGCTCTGATGGTACTAGAGTCGATGGCGGAAGCATATCGTTTGTAGCATTCAAGAGCGATGTCCCCATACACGGAAGCTGGGAAGTTGTTAGTATCAGCAGCTCAGGTCCGGCGCTGAACACGGCGGGATCTTTTCAGACGGGCAATATTGGATCGAATCAATACACTCTTTCAGGAGCGCAAATTTCCGATAGCATCTGCAGAGGCAATCTTCCTACACCTGCCACGATCAGCGGGCAATGTGGGCAAGGAGTAATTATAGAATTAAATGCTGATAACGGTGAAAAAGGAATCTTTACCGGCGACGTGACATGCTCTTAAGAACAGGAGTAGTTCGTAAGTGTAATCACGTCGTCAATTTCTTAATTCATAAGAAAATAAATTTGCATATCGAATAGTATGAAGAGAATCGTCATCACCAGAAGTCGAAATTGACCCAAAAGAAAATACGGACGAAGGATTAACATTACCACCTACGCACATTGCCATCTTATTTATGCAACGAGACCTATATCTTGTGTCTGAAGCTAGCTAGTTAGTGTGTGAATCATTCAGATATGGTGTATCGAGTATACTCGTCGCATACTCGATTAGGCGATAGAATACAAATTAAAACCTTTTAATCAGTAATAATTTACATTAGCAAGACTTTGACAAAATTGAAAAGTAAAGTAATAGTCCACAGATATGAGAGCAGTGTTCTTAAATCCAACCCACTTAACGATCCTCACATAAGGGATGTCATAATTTATCTCCCACCTGAATATTCCTCAACTTCTTCGAAAGGATACATCGCAGCTTTCGGGCTTGTTGGGTTCGGAGGACAAGGTAAAATGCTACTGAATGCCGATCCACTAGGAGAAAATATCGAAGATCGAATGAACCGCTTGATTTCTCAAAGGAAATGCGGTCCGATGATCTTGGTTCTGATTGACTGCTTTACTAGATTTGGAGGAAATCAATATATCAATTCTTCAGCAACAGGAAAATATGAAGACTACATTATCAATGAAATTGTACCATTTATTGATAAAACCTACAATATTTCTGACCATGCAGTTTGGGGGAAGTCCTCTGGAGGTTATGGTTCCATTGTATTGGGTATGCTGCATCCTGAAATATTTCGAGCTATAGCTGATCACTCAGGAGACTCTGCTTTTGAATATTGCTACATTCAGGATTTTGCGAAAGCACTTGATGCATTTAGAGAAGCAGGAGGACCTAAGAAATGGCTGGATGATTTCTGGAAAAAACCTAATCGTCATCAACAAAAAGACGGACCTCCATTAAACATACTCGCCATGGCAGCGCATTACTCGCCCAATCCAAAATCAGTGGAACTGGGCGTAGATTTACCTTTTGACCTCAAAACAGGTGAGATACGGCAAAGCGTGTGGAACAGGTGGCTTTTGTGGGACCCAGTCAGAATGGTTGAAAAGTATCGCAAGAACCTGAGTAAATTGAAGCTGGTCTATATTGATTGTGGCACAAAAGATGAATTTAATCTTCACTGGGGGGCTAGGATACTTCATTCCAAACTTGAACAAATGAACATCAAGCATATTTACGAAGAATTTGACGATGGACACATGAATATAAGCTATAGGTATGACGTCTCACTTCCAAAAATCTATTCAGCACTCTCATAGCTTACCAAATTGCAATACCCTGTCAATCGAGCCGCTAGTGTCTAATGATATCACAATCGTGTAGAATATGCTCCAATATTTCAAATCATGTGCTCATTATACCCAGATACAACTACAACATAGAACGCACAGGTCAAAGAGTTTACCTGTACCTGAGCAATAAAGAACCATGAGAGCATATTTGGGAGAGTGCGTACAATGGATCTACTGTACCATATCCGGAAACAGAAAGTATACCTGGCCTATTAGGTGTTGAAATCATTGACATTTAATCCATCCTAATACCGAAAAGGATGATGGATGAATCGAAAAACGGCTGGTATTTAAGGCTTTATTTCGAGAAGTTCAACATTACCACTGTCAACTGGACATCTTCTAGTATGCAAGTCTTTAATGATTGTTGCGGTCCACATGCATGACTTACAGATACCAAACCGTCTTTTCATGAGATGACAGTCACTTAGGTTTTATTTAATTTATTCGAATAGAATCTTTGACAATGAGATAAATCTCATTTTATTCGAACCTGATAAAAATCGAAGGT
>JBPYDU010000008.1:0-12620 GCA_051985995.1 Candidatus Nitrosopolaris sp. | reverse complement strand
GACTTAACGGTATGTTACATAAAATTATAAGGTTAGCAGAGATATTCAATATTGCTGTCGTTATTACAAATCAAGTTCAATCCTCACCAGATACCTTCTTTGGAGACCCTACAAAAGCGGCTGGTGGAAATGTGCTGGGGCATTCTTCAACTTACAGAATATATCTACGAAAGTCAGGTGAAAATCGAGTTGCTAAGATGATAGACTCACCATACCATCCTTATTCAGATGCAAGATTTACTGTGAACGAGCGGGGAAGTGATGACATAGAAGAAGAATTGAAAAAATCTAGCAATAGCAGTAAGAAATCAGCTATGTAGAAGCATGAAACCGTCTACCTGTTCGAGTGCGCAACCAGAATAGGACACTAGTTACACGAACGATATCAAGACGTCGTGGTGCCGCATCCCTTTTAAAATCGTCTTTTTCTTTGCAATAATATCTTCCGTGGCTACTCTTCTTGATTAAATTCTAAGAGCATATTTGGCAACAAATGTTGCTAATGTCGAGGCGGCCCTTCTGTAATCTCCTTTTGTTGGAAAAAGTCGGGTGACATTAGAACAAGGGGACCCCCAAAATAAATAATTTAGCAATTGGCCAAGTTAGAGTAGCCTACAGTATAGTAGAAAGCTATACGATCTTTATCCATCATTGTAACCAATCGAGCAACATCATTGTAACCAATCGAGCAACACATCAAGAGAAAAGAAGGAACAAAAACTATTCAAGAAAAGCTGCTACAGCCATTTCCAAAAAATTAAAAACTATAATGGGAGAAAAGAAGCAAAGAAGTATAGTTGACCAACAACGTGAAGCACTGATTACAGCTTTAGATTAGAGCAAGGATAATATCAGGCAAAAAATAAATGATTCGAAAGTAGAAATATCGCGATTCATAGGCTGCAAAGGCATTGATGCCGCAGTGGAAAGATAATGCAAAAGAGCTCTCAGTGACAATGTGGCAAAAACACTTGAGCAAACCTCCGGAATTGCTCTTAATCCCGATTGAGTTAGTCGATAATTAAATCAACACAGTAGAAGTGCGAATTAGAAGAGTGAGAGACGTGATGGAGATACGAGGATCAGAATATTATATTCTTCATAGGTGGCGTTTTGGCGCATTTGGTATTGAAAGCAGAATTGTTTGAATATTTAATATAGGGATTAGGCGTCAGATTTCGAAGTGAGTTAAATATTTGGTGCCTGTTACTGTCGCCAAGTTCGGTGGTAGTGCTGTAGGAGTAGACGGTATTCTGATTGGAAAAATCATAAATAGGATAGATCAATTGAAGGAAAAAACTAAAGTCGTTGCGGTTTTTTCTGCTCCCCTCATCACGTATCAGGAAAAATTCTATTCCTTGACGGATGTTGCCATACGGGTTGGTAGGAGCTATGCTTCCTCAAATCCCGTGGAAATTGAGGTTTTAAGGGAGGTTTATGAACGAATGGCCGCTGATCATGTTTCTAAACAGTATCGTCAAGAATTCCTTGCACATCTCGACAGATTCTATCGTCAAGTGATAATTTCGTTAAAGCAGGCGGCAGAAAACCGGCGTTTTGTTGATGTCATAAGATCGAGAACACTTGCATATAGTGGAGAGATTACCATGTCATATCTTATGGATTACATTATGCGAAGCCATGGAATAAATTCCGATCATGTTGACATACAAAAATGGCCAATAATTACTGACGACAACTTTGAAGCAGCCAATTTTATGATCGAAGAATCAAGACAGAATGACAGTCATTTCTTGGATCTAGTCGAACGTAACGAAATCGTCTGTATAGGGGGATTTATAGGTAAAACCATTGATGGCCTTGAAACAACCTATGAGCGCGGCGGTTCTGACAGAACAGCGGCAGATGCTGCGATCCTCTTACACGGACGCTACGAGATGAAGGTCGACTTTGAAAAAGATAGTTCCGTGCTGAGTGCTGACCCAAAGATAGTAAAGACTGGTTTGGAAAATATACAATACCTCTCTTATAACGAGGCAAAATTGGCAGGAATGTTTGGGATGAAGATTCTTGATCCCATTGCCATAAAGGAAATTCTTGACAATAATTTGGATATACCTCTGGTTATCACTAACATGACTGACCCATCAAATAAGACGATAATTCAACGAAATCCCCCACTTCAAGATGAATTTAGCAACAATCTGGTAAAAATTGTCACCGGTAAGAAAAACTGCGCTATCGTAAGAATCGAAAGTAATGCAGCATCTCATTTGATCGCCTCGCTCGAAAGGGACAAGCAGTATCATGATTTCATTAAATTATCTCCATACAGGCACGATGAGGTCGAGATCTGTAGGTTGCTTTTCCTTGATGCAGACTACGTTAGAAAACAAGAGCGTCATTTCAAAGCATACTACTCAAAGGTAGAGATAGTCTATGGAAGAGGTGTGGTGACCCTTATTGGCGATATGATGTGGCAGATGCCGAACATAGTATCTACTGCTAGTAGTACTGTTGGGGAGCATGGTATAAATATTCTCAATTTAGATGCGCAAGAGGAGACATCAAGAATCCTGATCGTTGTAGAAGATAAAGGTACCAATGTGGGTGATGCTGTTAAAGCAATTCATTCTAATCGAACTAATGTTCCTATTAGTGAAAATAAATGACTGAAGGGAAAATTTGGATGGATGGATCCCTAGTAGAATGGGACGAGGCAAAAATTCACGTTCTCACTCATGGTTTACATTATGGGACCGCAATATTCGAAGGAATTCGTTGTTACAAAACCGACTGTGGCCTGGCAGCTTTCCGCTTGGCAGACCACATACGACGGTTAATGGATAGTGCAAAAATGTATTTTATGGATCTTGGATATTCAGAGAAACAACTGGAGGATGCGGTAGTCGATACTATCAATGCGAATAAGCCAGAGGAATACTACGTTAGACCAATTGCGTACTACGGTTACGGTAAAATGGGTGTCAATCCTCTTCCCAATAAAGTTTCTGTCGCTATAGCTGTTTGGAAGTGGGACGAATATTTTAGAAAAAGCGACCCGCTGAAAGGGGCAAGACTAATGGTCTCTTCATGGAGAAGAATCGATGGAAGTTCAATGCCCGTGAATGCAAAAGCGACAGCAAACTACGCGAATTCTGCTCTTGCTAGAATGGAGGCATTGAAAATGGGATTCGACGAAGCAGTGATGCTGAATACGTCCGGAAAGGTTATCGAAGCTAGTGCAGAAAATATTTTTATGGTTAGAGACAATGTATTGATTACTCCACCGGTAAATTCAGGTGCTCTCAATGGCATAACCCGAGATAGCGTATTGGCTATTTCGCGACACTACGGTAGTTTTTATGAAATTCGTGATATTTCAAGGGACGAAATGTACATAGCCGATGAGGTTTTTCTGACTGGGACCGCGGCTGGAATAAGAGCAGTGGGCGACATTGATAACAGAACAATCGGTAACGGAGACACAGGTCAATTCACGATGCAGATTAAAAGTAAATTCGAGGCAGCAACTCAAGGAAGGGATCATAAATTTAGCAAAAAATGGCTTACTTATCTCAACTAGCGTGCTGGCTTACAGCAGAGATAGCCCACTCTTACGTGATTTGTTCTTTCACTATATAGGTCGCTTCCGACCGATTTCGTCTTCAAATTTCATCTTTACATAGTTTACTAATTTTATTGCATCCATCTCTTTCAAACTTTTCCTGTTCTTACTAATATAGGAACGGAAAGATTCCAAATAATCTGAAAGAGAAGGATGTACCCTTTTGGTTTCATCTATGATATCCTCATAATTTCGGTTTGGAAAGTAGATGCTCTTTGCGACTTTCACTGCTGCTCTTTTAGTGTTTTCGTCAATAACTCCTTTCTTTAACGCAATGAAAAGGTTATATCGAATATCTATCATTGCCTCTGACTGGATAAGTTGAGTGTCCTCGGCAAACGTAACCGCTACCTCGTCATCTGCGGTGATTTTGTTGTTTTTGTATAATTCAAATATTTTGCCAATTCCCATCATACCATATTTTTGCAGTTCAACTGCTCGCAATGCTCCTAGACTTGCCGCTCCCAAAACGAGCATATTTTTTTTGATTAGTAGTTGGTATACTTCAATTGGAGTGGGAGGATAATCCTGCAAAAATAATCCGTCGACTAATCCTATTATAGCGCGATCATCATCATTTATGGAGGCCAGAAGTCTTAGAAAATCACCTTTTTTCGCAGGGGGTCTATAATCTGCATTAAAGATTTTCCTAGCTTTTTCAATGGTCAGACTTGGTCCAATAAAAATAATTGGCTTATTCAATTTTTTTTAAAGTACCTTCTTGCTCTCCAACCCATAATCGATTTTGTAAATTTAAAAGTCTCTAGTCCGGGAACTATAGCTCGCACAACCGGAATTCCAATTTCCGCAATTGTTAAATCTACAATAATAGCTTTTTTTAGGCCGGCCTGTTGTAAACGTGCCAAAATCAGTTTAATATCATCAAGAATATCAACGTTAAAAAAAGATCTAACCTGGGAGAATTGGATCTTATTTTTGGATGGTGTAAATTGCCATGCCCTCTTGTCGTCAGAATTATCATATCCGTATTTTATCTTTCGCAGGTCGTCCCTCGCACCTTGGATATTGGCGGCTCTGGATTGAGAAACCTCGGTAATAGCACGCAACAATGCCAGCCTCGCATCCGGATGAGTGCCATGCCCTTCAGCAAGGTACCCATAGTCGTGAGTTAGCCATTCAATGCTGCCGGCATTGAACGTCGGAATCCCAATATCTGAACTTATATCCTTTACAATCAGAGGGATTTTTGCTTTCTCAAATTTTCTAACTAACATCTTGATAGGCTCAAAATCTACATCGTGTATGACAACATCAGGAAATATACTTAGATCATCCATAAATTTATCGTCAGGTACAGGAGATATTGAATATTGTTTCTCTTTCAGCGAATTTGTGATAGTTCGCATAAAATTAAATGGGATGGCGCTGGCCCGCAGTTCCGCCAAACTAACTGCGTCACGTTCTATAACTTCACATAGGGAATGACAGACTGCCTCTTCTAAGACGTTACCAGAAGCAAGTCCATTTGTATGATAGAATGCAAACGGGTTTAAAGCTGGAGGCTTTGGAGAATATCTAAATAACGCAAGAGATGCTGGTATCAACATACTTTCTCCGCTGAACAGTTCAAAACCAGGAAGGAAATCCATTGGCATGTAATTTCGGTATTGAAAATTGAATGGTTCTACAACCTCTTCCGGGTGTAGGACGCTGTATCTTCGTGATAGATCATCATAGCTTCCTTGAACGAGATTCCGTTTTGTGCTACCTGGTAGTGAAGAAAATCTTTCGATACATTCCATCAATGCGCTTGCTTTGGCGTGTGCCTTCGTCGGACCCTTGCCACTATAAACCCAAATGTAATCCTCTGTTCCAGGTAAAACAGCGGAGTAATTTGGGATGGTTAATTTATCCATATGTGTTATGTCCGCAAGTCGGGTTACTCCAATCCGCTTTGATATGGGCACGGTCACCTTGAGTGTCTGCGCAGGAGGGATGATCCTAGATGTTCCATTTACGGTCCACTTTTGTTTACTCTGAAGCAGCAAGCGCTGTCTTTGCACGTTTGTGAACGGTGAGCTAGTTCATATCAAGTTTACGAATCATACATTAGGAATATATACAAGAATTTTGCAACCGTGCGCGAACTTGGATCCAAGACAGAAGGATGCAGAGATGATAAGCGACATTCTGCTTAGAGCAGCGAGTGAACCAGAATTCAGAAATCAACTAGTAAAAGAGCCAGCCAAGATCTTAGAGCAATACAATATTTCACCTGAAGCCAAATTGATCATCAGAAGAAGCATAGCTGATCTCACACAATAGTGCTTGGCATAGCTCATTTAGTTCTGATCGCATCTTGATATATATTAATAACTACCCTTAACGTGTGGATGTTGATTTATTTATCCGAAGATGGAATCCTTCGGAAATAAGATATAAATTTAAAGATACTTACGAAAGCTGATTGAAAAGGGTTGTCCCCCGCCTCTGACCCACACGTATTCATGGGTAGCCATACACGCGTATGTGTACTCCTCCTCGTGTACTCTCTATAACGGGGTGCCTAGTAATACGTATATTACTATAGGCAATTTGGAGTACAAATACACACAAATATAAAGATCAGCTAACTGACATTATTTGCGATAGATTTAGTTCTGCGGCAACTAACGGAACCCTTAACTTGAATTGTTCACTGACACTCGGAGTAATTTCTCCAATATAACCCACTGAAAGCCCGTCTACTATTATATCAGAGGATCTACCTTGAACTAAGGTGGCGTTTACATTGGGTTTTGTAACAGCCTCTTTGCCAAAGCTTGTCTTCAAAAATGTCTGAACAATGGATTTTCCCTCCGTATAGTTTGCTTTAGAATGAGTTACAACGACACCAAGATTCCAATATTCGTTTATTCGGTCTCTCCGTTCAAAAACTTTGCCTACCTCGAATAGCTTCTGAGGATAATCCTCATGTATATTGTGAGACAATGTTTGGATCAGAGAAGGAATTAGAGACTCTCTCAGTATCTCATGTTCGATACTTTTAGTTTTCTCTGCCGTCATAAGATTATCATGTTCTGCTATGCCCATTAATAGATAATTTATTTTCCGGCTGACAAGGTTAAAATTGACAACTTCTATCATCCCAAGTCCAATCATCACCTCTCTGACTATATCCAGAGTAGCTGAAAGATAATTCCGCTTCCCTAAAAGATCTGATGAAGGTATCGTAGCAGTCAAATTGTATATACCGTATCCTACAGCAACTTCTTCTACCAGGTCGGTACGATCAATTATATCCGTTCTGTATCGTGGAATAGTACAGTTGATAATTCTGCCAGAAATAAATTTCCCATCCAACCTACTTTTCTTTAGACACTTCAAAATATCAGTAATATTCAGATTCAGCCCAAGTATTCTTTTGATATAGCTTGTTTCGACTTTGATGTATGAAGGATCCATTTTGGGTGTCTCTTTATTTTGTCTACCAGCATTATGAGTCGAGACTGTTTTAATCTCAAAACCAGCATCATATAGCGCCATAGCCATTACTGAAAGGATATCCTCTGATACCGTTAGATTGTTTGCCGTAACCTCAACGAAAATGTTCTTTGTAGCGGTACTTATTTTTGTCAAATTACTGTTTATAATTGGAGGAAAGGACAAAACATTACTTTCGGCATCTATAATGATGGGATATACACTTGATTCTTGTAGAATGTGTCCGTACTGCATACCCACGTCCATTTCCATTAAAATGTGACGTATTGTGCGGGCATCTGAATCGCCGAGTGGAACAAATGAAAAATCCTCTTGCTTTGTAGTATAAGTGATGGGAAATTTGATAGCATCTAAATTATGAACTCCAATTGAAGCCTTAATTCTGCGCCTTCCAATCACATTCTGGAGGTCTTCTTGCATTGAAATTAGCTGTTTTATGGTCTCTTCATCAAGTTTACCATTTTTAGCAACCAACGAAACGATGAATGGCCTGATCTGTTTTGTGGAGACATCAACTTTAATAGCACATCCACTTCTTCCAGACAACCTAAATTTTGGAATCCCGGTTTCTATTCCTAACAATCCTTTTATGGCCCTCGCGATCCCATAATCTGAAGAAAAATCAGGTCTGTTAGGATTGTACTCGATTCTGACCACGTTGTTGTCGATGCCCTCGATATCTACTCCAATAAATGGAACGATCTCCAAAATATCATCTAATTTTTTCCCTGGAAAGAATTTATTCAACCTCTCGAAACTGAATTTTACAACTGGCATCGTGGAATACTCCGCAGCCAACCTAACTTATTCTCATACAGATCCCTCACATCGGTTAGTCCAAAACGTAACATTGCAATTCTTTCTAGACCGCCGCCCCACGCAAGTACCGGATTTTTTAGACCTAGCGCTTTTGTCACTTGAGGTCTAAAAACACCCATTCCGAATAATTCAACCCACTTCTCTAGTTTTTCATTATAAATCATAGATTGGAGAGAGGGTTCTGTGTAAGGAAAAAATGTGGGCCAGAATTTTATTTTTTTAATACCTAATCTTGCATAAAATTCAAGCTGCAAGCCCAACAGATCCCGTAAGGTAACCTTTCTGCCCGTAACTATTCCTTCAACCTGAGTAAACTCTGCGAGGTGTTTATAGGATACCTTTTCATTCCTGAAAACGCGACCGATTGAAAATATTCTGGCGTTTTCGGGTTTATTATCTGCAAGATACTTTATAGTAACGGCCGTTGTGTGCGTTCTTAGAACAATCCGCTTTGCGTCCTCAATATTCCATTCATATTTCCACCCTTCTTTGTGAGCGCTGGAGATTTTGTGAACTTGATCCTCGGCAGCAAATTTGTCTTGCTTTATTTGTGATAAATAGAACGTATCTTGTAGATCCCTTGCAGGATGATCTTGCGGAGTGAAAAGAGCATCGAAGTTCCAAAAACTCGTTTGTGTGATTGGCCCTTCAATTTCAGTGAAACCTAAGCCAACAAAAATTTCGCTTACTTCATCGATGAGGTCCACAATAGGGTGCTTTCTTCCAGGAAATAAATAACGTGCCGGGGCTTGAACGTCCATAGGAGGGAGATTGAGGTTCAATTTTCCAATTGAGATTTTTTTCTCAGCTAGAACCTCTGCCTTCATATCTCCGTCGGCGACAGAGGAAAGCGCTCTTTTGCCAGCATCTAAGATGGTGACACTGGATTCGTTTGGTAGTTTATGTTCCCTCACATAACCTGGATCTCGGCTTTTCAATGAATTAAAGGCCTTCAGTTCCTCCGATGTGAGATCCGTCATTTTGAGATTTTCTTGTTCCCAAAGCTTGTTCAGTAATTTTTCTTCAATAGACTTATTGTTGGCTGCAAGCATTCGGACAAGTCTCTTCTCTCCAACTGAATCTCGCTGCTGTTCTATCCAGTTGTTTTGCTTAGCGTATCTAAATGCGCTATGGCTTTCTTTTCGAGAGAAAAAACCCGTGTTCCATATTTCTTCAATCCGATTCTTGCCATTTCTTAAGTAATCAACGAGCCTTCTTTCTGGCAAGCCTTGCTTTATAGCTAGGTATCCGCTGGTCCCGAGCGATACTGAACTCACTTCGTCGAGATGAATCAAGCCTTTCAATTTCAGCCATTCTATGCCACGTCTTATCTGATCGATACCCAGACGTGTGGCCTTTGCTAATTCTTCGATGGATTTTCCATTGCGACCCACAAGAGCTTCTAGTATAGATTTCTCGAGAGGATGGAGGGGGAGATTGTTGTTGCTGTTAATCATCGTAGGCCAGAGATGTCAGAGAAAAAAGACTTTTTAAACGTTTAAGGGCTCTATTGCATGTTGGAATTAAATGATCGTGGAGAATGTTCCGATACAAGTAATCACGAGGATGATAATAATTATTCAAATCATAACTTCAAAGTTACGCCATGGGAAGTAGAGGGAGAAATAGATTACAACAAACTCATAACCCAATTTGGTACGCAACCGATAACCTATGAGATGATAGAAAGAATCAAGCAATTGACCGGCGAGGTTCATCCGATGTTAAAACTTCAGTATTTTTTTTCTCATCGTGACCTTGATTGGATCTTGAATAAACATGAAGAGGGAGAAGGATTCTATCTATATACTGGTAGGGGACCATCAGGAATGGTCCACTTAGGTCATATGATGCCTTGGCTGTTTACTAAATATGTTCAAGAAAAGTTTAATTCGAAATTACTTTTTCAGCTAACGGATGATGAAAAGTTTCTACAGACTCAGGATCGTTCGAGAGAAGAGATCGGATATTACACTTATGAGAACATACTGGATATTATCGCTGTTGGCTTTAATCCTGATAAGACCAAGATTATAATAGATACAAAACATATACGGCACCTCTACCCTATCGCAACCGAAATTGCAAAGCGAATCACTTTCTCTACTGCAAAGGCGGTATTTGGTTTTTCAAATTCGACCAATATAGGCATGATTGGATTCCCACCATTACAGGCAGTACCTTGCTTTTTGCCCTCCATTATTGAGGATAAGCCAACCCCGGTTCTAATTCCGGCTGCCATAGACCAAGATCCTTACTGGAGAGTTACGAGGGATGTGGCTGAACGCATGGGATATTATAAACCGGCACAGATACATAGTAAGTTTCTTCCAGGCCTAGGAATGATAGGCAAAATGTCGTCATCTAAACCAGAGACAGCATTGTTTACGATTGATGACCCGGACGTCATAGATAAGAAAGTCTCTGCTGCTTTCACTGGAGGTCAAGCGACAGTAGCGCTTCAAAGGCAACTAGGTGGGAACGCACTACGTTGTCCTGTTTTCTGGTATTTAAGATATATGTTTGATACTGAGAGACAATCAGACGAGCGTTTGCTAAAATGCAAGAGCGGAAATCTTCTTTGCGGTGAATGCAAGAGCGATTTGTCAAAAGAATCTCAAAACTTTCTCGTGGAATTCAAAAAGCGTAGGGAAAAAGCAAAGAACGCTATTGATAAGTTCATGTTCGATGGAGTGCCGTACGAAAAGTGATGTCTAATGAATGTGGAAAAATTTGAGTGCGAAGATAAATACGAAGCTGAAAAGCTGGCAGGATTTTTAGCGCTACAAAAAGATAACGGCACCTTCTTCCATGGGATAGCTGCCATAGTTCAAAACGAGGTAGTTATCATCCTAAAAGACAAGTCGTCACACAGTGTTACTATGAAGGATCGTAGCACAGCGGTCAGGCTAAAGTCATTTATAGAAGATGTTCTTGTGCAAAAGAAGAGAATTTCCGGAAGTAATTTCGAAGATTACGTGACCGAGATCACTTTCCGTTGAAGCGAAGCAGAAAAACCGACCCGAATGGTTTCATGAAAGACAGAAGCTCGTGGCTTGAGCTCCACGTCGATGATCAATCATATTGTTGGGATCATCTAAAAATATATGGTGTTAGTTCACATGATCTCATTTTTGCTTTAGCTAGCTAATTGTTGTCCCGAACGTGCACAGCTTCATAACAAACGATGCAAATCACTAGAATTATTGTCAAAAATAAACCTTGACCTAATTTGCTAACACTGGAATTGTCACAGAACAATTGCGGCAAGCTGTAAAGAGCTAACTCTTCGATGACCTTTTGCGAAAAATCGAACTTGTCCGATTGTTTAGAAGAGATAGTAACCGCCTCTATCTTCTATCTCAGAACACTTCATCGAGCATTATTGAAAGAAGGATTCTTGAGGCAATGTGGTACCAGCTCAAACATGCTGAAGTATTCAACGAGGACGATGTTATACTACCTACCTACCTAACGAGACTTTCTTCTATCTAGACGGTAGGCACTGGAAATTCATGATTGTATGCTACTAGGAAACGCAAGTTGGGGTAAATTATTATTGGGAGCATGCAACTTCGTAGGACGCACTCTGGAATTCATGATTAATTAGCGCAGTTCTTTGTTCATTTCTTGTATCAGTGTTTGTTGAACTTTTCTAAAATAGAGACCAGTTGAATATGGCATCATTGGAATGTACTCGTCTATTACTTGCATGACATAGGGAACAACTCTCTTGGAAATGTCTATACTGAATTTCATCCATAAAATCCTGTCTTGCGTGATGTGAATTTTCTCCTTAAGGTGTGATGGAGCCGAGTCTATCGCCTTATCTTCGATCCGTTTATACCAGTATGCAAGGATCTCAGGGTCAAGGCCTTCTCTAAGCTTCTTTATACCCGTTCCGATTCTCAGCGAGGCAAAATTAAATTGCTTTTCATGAAACACTATGCAATCAGAAATACTTTTCAGAAATAGAATAAAACGGTGGTAATCAAAAATTGTTGAGTTTTTTTATTCACATCTTAGTAATTTACCTCGAGGATCAATTTGACCCGAACGTATGCGTGATGATGAAATGGGATTCCCGTCATCGGCTCTAATCATATCCACTGCAACTATGACGAGGGGTCTGACGCCTTTGTTAGATCGAATTTCATTGATTTCCGAACCCTTTTTCGCAGTTTCAGAGCTCGCTATGAGGGCATCCACTTCACCGGAGAGTACGGTAGGTCCGTAAGCGGTGTTGAGCTTAGTGATCTCATAAATGACATCCCCGAAATTCGCTTGAATTACCTGGCGAAGGTTGGCTACTCTTTGTTCGTAAGTATGAGTGATCTTGCCTTTCCCCCTTACAGTATCCGCAAATTCATCACTGGTAACCCCGATAACTACTTTCTTGCCCTGCTCAAATGCCTTAGAGAGTAGAGCCAAGTGGCCAATATGTATCACATCAAAAGTCCCGCCTGTGGCTACAACATTAAACTTATCTGTCACTCACTAACTTGTAATGAGCACCTATTTACACGTAAATAATCAAAACTCCAGGGGAAACCAACTCTGTGTATTATAAATGCCCTAAAAAACTTGAAGACGTCTTAACTAATGTTATCGTGAAAATCGCTTATCTTACGTACCTTTCTGGAATATTTTTACACATTGTGGAGGACATACGTTTTCACATGCCATACAAAATATACAGTCTTTTTCTCTAGCCATAAAGGTTTTCTTCTCTGAGCTTGGATGTCCG
>JBPYDU010000007.1:0-37392 GCA_051985995.1 Candidatus Nitrosopolaris sp. | reverse complement strand
CGAATCCCGACGGGCCCGAATCAATCTTGTGTCTTTATTTAGGCCCGCTTTTCATGAATATCATCGTAAATAGCAATTTGTCTGAAAGAGGATGATCCGCTGACCAACTTCTTGTATGCATTGAGAGTTCAAGAAACTAAAAGGCAGTGACCACGTAGATTCAATGTTGTACTAGACGTCTTACGATTAGAAGGGAGTCTTCAAGAACACGCCAGAAAGTTGTTGTACGCCTAGGGAGAATCGCCAATCTATGACAAAGAGAAATAGAAATCAAACTAGACTGTGATCACGATTGGGGCGATTACAGACAGGCTTGACAAACTGACCTCTTTGCTCTTGGCGATTACCATAGTTATGATTCCACTTTATTATTCAGTATCTTTTCTACTAGTATCATAGCAACACTATGCTCTGATGGTGACTAGCTGCTGGCTCCAAGATTGTGATGGTGTCCGTAACATATGACAGAGCCCAGGAAAAAGTCATCTTCGGTCCTAATGGAGCACTTGCCGGAGGGCATGATGGTTCGATAGTGATCGATTCTCCAGACGTCTCACCTCGTCTTTTCCACGCGTGGCAAACGGGGCTAAAAATGGTTTATTGTTGCAGATGAGGACAAACTGACTCTAAGATGTAAAAAAAGGAGGGCCTAAATTTAAACGTCAAAGTTTAGATAATTACTTAAACGTAAGTAGATATACCGTGGCTTTTCTCAACCCGGTATAGCGATATCCAATATGAACGCATTTAGCTATTTCAGATGGATATAGGAACTTCCCTTCGTGTATGAAATTAGATTTATTTATAATCGTCGTATATCTCGAACAGCCCTTAAACTAGCTTTATCTATAAAGCCAATACAAGGTACTCCAATTCATGACTTTTTCGTGGGCCAATCTTTCTGATATCCTGCTGGGAGTCACTCCGAGTAGCTCTGTTCACTTAGCAAATACAACCACGTCATTATGTCTGTCTACAAAGAAATGAACCATTTTTGACATGTTCTAATGTGCAGTTATCCTTTGAACCATAACAAAATCTTAAATAGCAAATTGCTGCTTTACTCTTTGTGCAATGAGTGAAGAAAAAAAAGGTCCTAGTACACATCCTGGCACGAATCAGGCTCTAATGGAGCTTTCCGAGAATAATTTCTATGAAATAGTGGGTGGAACCAAACCTGTGTTGGTAGATTTTTGGGCGACTTGGTGCGGGCCATGTCAATTCATGCTACCTATTTTCGATAAGTTAGCCAAAAAGTATGCGGAGAAAGTAAGGTTCGCACGGTTGAATGTCGACGACAGCCAAGGGGTTGCGATGAAATTCGACGTGTACGCCATTCCTACCTTTATTATATTCATTAACGGTAAAGCAATAGATAGAGCTGTGGGTGCTGTGGGAGAAAAAGGCTTAGAAGGTCTACTGCAAAAATACCAATAGCAACAAACCGTATGGTGATAGGTAAGTCAATTCCCGAGTCTATATATATCCGAAAGCGGGATCCTCGTTTCTTTTCAGCAATAAGATTGTTTCGAAGACGTCTTCTTCTTCGGGATTAAGTCGCACCTTAAACCGTTCTACGAGCATCTTCGCCTCCTTGCTGTTAAGATCAGTATAGAAAACGTCTCCTTCATTAATTTGTCTTCCTATAACTGGCCCTCTAATTGATACTGCAATCTGCATCCCTTTAGTTGCCTCTTCTATCGATTGGCCATTTTCTTGGACTTGATGGATCACGCCTATCTTCTTACCTCCTTCATTTATTATTCGCACTTTTTGTCTAAGCCTACCCACTAGAACTTCTGCCCCAAACACAGCAGGATTATTCCGTCTAAATATGAACCCCTTCAAAAATTGGAACTTACAAACCGGTGTTATTTCGTTAAATAAAATGGAATCCTCGTGTTCTTTTTGGAACTTAATCCAGTCCGTATATGATCTCATTAAATTATATATTATTCGGTCATTAATGATCTTAACATTTCGTTCCTGCGATTCCCTATGCGCGTCCTCTAGAATTTTTACATTAAATCCGAGGACCACGCCCACGTATCTGTCCTTCTCTCTTACCGCAGATGCTGCGATTACATCCCTTCTCGTGATCGACCCGATATCAGCCCGCTGGATCGGAATGTTCTCTTTTTTGAGAAGGTCTGTAACTGCTTCTACAGACCCAATCGTGTCGCATTTTAGTATAACTCCGTTAGAATTAGTGTCAATGAAGGCACTTTTAATCTCAGAATCCACTATCGACTTGATTTTCTCCTCACTATCCCCAGTCCTTAACACATATAACGGACTTCCTGCTAGCACACCGTCTAGATCTGGCGCTGTTATTTTTACACCGGCTGCCGCAGTGACCTCTGTAGCCGGTTTGAATTTGTCTCTGGGATCTCGCATCTCATCAAGTGGTTTTGGTAGAAGCAATGACTTGATCCTAGTAACTATGGCAGAATCTCTTTTCGCCAATACAATATTATCGCCTTGTCTTAATACTCCATCAAGAATTATTGTATTCGCAGTCGCACCTAAGCCTACTTCCTCGTTGATTTCAAGAATTATTCCTCTTGCTGATCCATCGTGTCTTTCCAACTTGGTAGCCATATATTGTTGTGCAAGTCCGACCAAAACCGCAAGTAATTCAGGTATTCCAACTCCCGTGACAGCACTCACGGGTACGATCGCTAGTTCTCGTGCGAAATCTTTCACCCGCAAGAATACTTCTGAATTGTACCCCATTCTTGAGAGTGAACCGACTACGTTGTATATTTTTTCATCTAATAAAGTTCGCACGGAATTATCCTGTTCATTCATTTCATCCGTTATGAAAGAAACTTTATTTTTTGATTGATTCGATTTACGCCAGCCACTAACGACGTCAACCTTATTTAGGGCAACCACAAAAGGCACCCTTCTCTTTGCAAGGATGCCTACACTTTCGATAGTCTGAGGCTCAAATCCCTTGTTTATGTCAACAACAACTATCGCAAGATCTGCTGCTGAACCTCCACGCATTCTCAGATTAGCGAAAACCTCGTGTCCCGGCGTATCTATGACTAGCAAACCTGGAATCTGGGTTTCAGCTTTTGTCAGTTTTTGGTACAACAGTCCTGTAATCTCCTTTATAGTTTCAATCGGAAAGAAGCTTGCCCCAATATGCTGTGTTATACCTCCAACCTCACGGGCTTGTACAGCCGTCCCCCGTATTCTATCTAGCAAAGAAGTCTTGCCTGAGTCTACGTGACCCAAAACGACTACTACGGGTTGTCGGAAATGCACTTATGTGATACAATCAAAAATGACTCGGGACTCTTTTATGAAGCTTTCATATGAATCGGAGGCATGTATAATATTGTCAATTATGCCCATACCGAAATCACCTCTTATAGTTCCAGGCGCCGCCTCAAAAGACTTTGTTGCTCCTATCATTAATCTTACAGAATTTATGGCGTTTGTTCCTTCCAAGACACACGCAATGACTAAACCGGATGAGATGAAATTCACTAAATCGTTAAAAAATGCCTTATCTTTATGCAATGCGTAGAATTCTTGAGCCTTTTCTATTGTAAAGCTAAATGACGTTAAATTTTTTATCTGGAGGCCTTTTTCCTCAAACCTAGCGAGAATTTTACCAGTTAACTGTCGTCTAAAGCCATCAGGCTTTACGACGATAAGAGTCTGTTCTACTACCATGGTATTACTTTTTTACCTTAATACCGCCTTTCACGTATTTTGTGGTCCATTTGAACTTTCGGGGGTCACGTTTCAGCTTTCGGAGATTTTTTTTACACTTATTAGAACATGTCCACTGAATTGAGCCGTCATTTTTGACGAGCATTGTGCCTTGCCCAGTAGTCACATGTTTGCCACAGAAAAAGCAATTACGTACCGAGGTCGCCATCTTGCTCATATCCTACACCTACATAATAATTCGGCAGATATCACTTTATCTTCCGCGCTTCTCTTTCAGTTTCCCTGAGCATCAGGATATCGTTCATTCTGACCGAACCTTTGACATTTCGAGTTAAAATACGGCCCTTGTCTTTTCCGTCCAAAACCCTAACCCTTACTTGTATGACCTCACCTGCAATACCCGTTCTGCCAACAATTTGGATCACCTCAGCAGGGATAACCTTTTCTTCTGATGTCTTACTCATTTAATGACTAACCTTTTTTGGCCTTGATTGAATTAATAGAGCTTACCACTTGTTCAAGGATATGTTGACCCTCTCCTGCATCTAAAATCGTTGCGGCCGCAGAGCCCACGTCTATTCCGAGAGAAGCACCAAGCTGTTGCTTGCTAGGGACAAAAATGTATGCAGCATTCCTCTCCTCACAGAGAATTGGCAAGTGGGCAACAACCTCAGGGGGTTCCACATCTTCTGCAATGACAACCAATCTACTGCTGCCACGTTCGATTGCTTTCGTGGTTTCATTCGTTCCTTTTCTTACTTTTCCGCTCTGCTTTGCCATACGTACAGTCTCATATACGGCATTAACTAGATCTTTGGGAGTTTCAAACTTTACGTAATATGGTTTACTCAAACTTTAATTATCACCCGTTGGGATCATCTCAGTCTTCTCTAAAAGACTAATAGGAGTATTAAAAGTGTTGTCTATTCTAGATTCATTAATTCCTTTTGATCGTGGCTTCAATTAGTCTTCCATATTCTTTGATTTTTGAATTCAACAGTGTTTCATCTGTAGATTCTGCGTACATTCTAACTAAAGGCTCTGTGCCACTCGGTCTCACCATCACCCATGTTTCGTTGTCTATCCAGATCTTTGCACCGTCTAAAGTTTCAACTTTCTGAAAGCTGCCGTGTTTCAGACATGCTTGCACAACTTTATTTGCTACCTGTTTGTTGCATCTAAATTTCGTTTTGTATTGAAATATTTTTGGTAACCACGATATCAGAGCAGAAAGTGCTTGTTTTTGTATCGCCATCATATCTAGGACAAGTGCTGTTGTCATGACGCCGTCTCTGACTTGATTTAATTTCCCGTACATGAAACCACCATTTTCTTCTAGGCCTAATATCGATTTTCTTTTGACCATCTCTCGCGATACTTCGACGCTCCCGACTTTAGTATGAATAACTTTTGAACCGCTTTCATTTGCAACTATAGAAACTGCCATCGTAGTGTTTACAGGACATACCACATCCTCTCCTCTGTGCTTCGTACTCAGCAAATGATTCACGAGTGTGGCCGAGGTTCTGTCGCCAGGGTGTACTACTCCGTTTTCATCACAGAAAATACTACGATCTCCATCGCCATCATATGCCACACCTAGGTCTGCTTTCGCACCCCTCACAATGCTGGATAGAATTTGGAGATTATCCGTGGTCGGTTCGGAGCCCCGAGCTGGAAAAGTGCCATCTATATTACTATTTAGGGCAACTATCTTACATCCTAATCTCTCTGCAAGGAAGGGGGCTGCAGCTGCCTGTACACCATTGCCAATATCCAGGGCAATAGTAAACCTTCGTTTTCGAATCGTCTGGATATCTATCAGCTTCACGACTTCGTCCAGGTACGAATTGATTACCCGATGGTCAGGTAAATCCAGTCCATATCCATCGATTTTGGAAAATCTCTTTGAGTTAAAAATCGCTTCAACTTTTAATTCGTCTTCTCTTGAAATCTCCACACCGTCAGACGCGCTTGGCTTAATCCCGTTGTATTCAGGTGGATTATGAGATGCAGTTATCATTATTCCACCATTGTAGCCAAGATACTTGGCGGCATATTGTAGACAGGGGGTGGGCACTAAACCAGCATCACACACTTCCATGCCAGCGGAGTTGATTGTCGAGCGTACAATGCGTGAGATGATGGGACTAGACTGCCTTCCATCGCATCCTACAATAATTGGGCCATTTTTGTAGTATGTCGCCAGGGAGTACGAAAGATCGACAATTAAGTCAAGGCTAAGTTCGCTACCAAAAACTCCTCTCACGCCGTTGGTTCCAAATAACCTACCCTTGCCGTATTGCACTATCTTCATCGAATACGGGATTGAATAATTTATTACTGTTGCGATTCTACCAGTTGAAATCTCTTATCTAGACTCTAAAGAGTGTGTGAGTAAGACAAACGTATATTTGATGGCTCATTCCACCCAGATAGGCTTAATTGAGGATACCATCACAAATGAAAAAAGCAACCAATCTGTTTTATTCATGTCCTAGTCTCACCCTCCTTATTAGACCCATGATAGTAATAT
The DNA here is from genome assembly GCA_051985995.1 of Candidatus Nitrosopolaris sp. GTDB lineage: Archaea > Thermoproteota > Nitrososphaeria > Nitrososphaerales > Nitrososphaeraceae > Nitrosopolaris. The sequence continues at coordinate 31,166 of JBPYDU010000007.1, read as the reverse complement.
ATATGAGATTTTTCGAGAAATGTTTATGTTCAACAACCAGCATCGCCAGAGGAACTCGCCTCTTAGAATCATGGTTGTTGACGATGAGAAGGATATTTTACGTATTATAAAAAGAGATCTCGAATCAAATGACGCTAAAACTAATTTCAAAGTTGATGCTTTCTACGACAGTGAGTCAGCTCTGAACGCTTTCAACAGCCATCCTACCGACTATTATGATCTTGTCCTTACTGATATTAGAATGCCAAAAATGAATGGTTTCGAACTATATCGACATATAAAACAGAGAAACCCGGCAATGAAAATCGCATTTATTACGGCCTTTGAAATTACCAAAGAAGAATTTGGTAAGGTTTTACCGTCTATTGACGTAAAGCATTTCATTAAGAAACCTGTAACAATGTCAAATCTGATACCTAAGCTAAGATCGATTGTTGATAATTAATCAACTATATCATCAGCTCACAATATCCAATTGAAGACCGAACAGCATGAGCCGCGAAACTGCATAGCATTATAGAATAATAGATAAATTGATCATTGTGGGGGGTTGAATGTGCGGGGGTTGCCAAGCCTGGCCAACGGCGCAGGTCTTAACTCGATTAGAGAAGTGCGAAGCTTAGAATGAGCTAGGTAAATGCATAGTGACCGGGTCCTAGAACCCTGTTTCTAAGGAATTCGTGGGTTCGAATCCCACCCCCCGCAGTCAGCGATGTGGCAGAGTATCTATCCGAGAAATGCTGCAGTTTCTGCAAACTGTGAAGAGGTTCGATGCCTCTCTTCCGATATCCCGCAGAGACTTGCGAACCCCAAAAGGGGCTCAAGTAATAGGAATCTAGCACGGAGACATCTAGACTCTAATTCACCGTGTGTATGCAGTCGTTATTTTCTTTATGCGCCTGAAAGTGAGTTTGGCAGAAATCATTATTGCAATCCGCACAATGCCATGCAGATAATGTATAACAAACTACGCACTTTCCAATCGGCTTGTTATAGTCATAATGCTTACCTGCTTTGTCGTGTTGCTTCATGGAGCAAATATCCTGTGCTAATTTCTAGAGCCAATGATCACATCTGTAGATGCTTTATTCACCAAAAAGATAAGTCGGCCGCCACAATAAGTTATCGTCAAATATCTTATTTTTTTTCATTGTTAGAAATTTAAAGGTTTGTCTGCGATAGAAGGTTTATCACCAAGATTTGTGCTTGAACTCATAGGAATGTTTGTTAGAAATTTAAAGGTTTGTCTGCGATAGAAGGTTTATCACCAAGATTTGTGCTTGAACTCATAGCAATGGTTGTGTCGAAAACCCTTATCGAAGTTACAGTTGTCGGGAAAGATCGCAAAGGAGTTGTTGCGGAAATCACGAATTTCATTTTCAGAATTGGTGGGAATATAGAGCAGGTTAATCAGAATGTGGTGCGCGGCTTATTCGGAATGCAACTCGAGGCCTCTTTTCAAACGATCAACAGAAAAAAAATCGACCTTGAAATGCGTTCTTTAGCAAAAAAATTAGGGATGGAAATTCGCGTCCATTTTGAAGAGCCAAATCGGCTTAGAAACTTAGCGATTTTCGTGAGCAAAGAACCAAACTGTCTCATGAGAATATTAGAAGCCAAGGAGAGCGGGTTAATCAACGCCACTATACCAGTTATCATAGGCAGTGAGGGCACCTTAGGATCAATAGCTGAGGGGAGTGGGATACCATTTCAGATTATCGACGATAAAGAAGAACCCATGCTTGCTGAAACGAAGATATTGAGACTAACCGAGGAGTACAACATTGATCTCATTATTCTCGCACGCTATATGCGTATACTGAGCCCTAATTTCGTATGGCGATATCCCAACAGGATTATTAATATCCATCCATCACTTTTGCCTGCTTTTCCTGGGGCTTATGCCTACGTGCAGGCATACGAACGCGGAGCAAAAATAGTGGGCTGTACAGCACATTTTGTTACTGTGGACCTCGACCAAGGGCCAATTATATATCAGGATTCCTTTAGAGTTAAGGAGCTTGATACATTGGACACTATACGACAAAAAGGACAATCCCTAGAAGCCGAAACTCTCCTTAAGGCCACTAGAATGTATTTGGAAGGAAGACTGGAGGTTTACTGGGGAAGAGTACATATCGTGGGGGAGGTCTGAATTTTTATTTTTCCAAAGTCTCTTTCGGAAGTCTTCCCGAAGCAGGCTTGTTAACAATCATAGTTTCGAGGTATGGTTGATATATGAGCAATATCTGGTGACCTAAGAGATGTCGGTACCGATCTATAACGTTAGCCATTATGAGTTTCGCAGACGCCTCAAAACGACTGGTCGAGCAATAATCCCTGTAGGTTCACTTGAGCAACACGGTGCACACCTCCCTGTATCTACGGACTGTCTAATATCAGAACGAATCGCGACCCTCGTAGCCGATAAACTTAAATGTTTTATTTTACCGGTAATTTGGTTCGGAGTATCTTTTGAACATCAACCAATGTTCAACGTATCTTTGAGAAATTCGACATTATCAGATGTCCTGTGTGAGGTTTGTGTTTCACTTTCAATCCAAGGAATTAAAGATATTATCTTTATAAATGGTCACCTTGGAAACACTGGGGTCCTACAATACATCTCGCAGAATTTGGACCCAAAAATCCGTTCCAGTGTCGACATATTTGTAATTAATTACTGGAATGGGATGCACAGAGAACTTGATCATGCGGGGGAAGTCGAAACTTCACTCGTATTGGCCATCTCTCCTCAGTTGGTCAGAATGGACAAGGCAGAACCAAATTTGAGGAAATTGACTAAATCAAGAATTGCTTATTCAACTATAACTCGCACACCGGGCTCGTTTCCAAAGGTGACTGGTAATGGGGTATGGGGAGACCCCCGTGGCGCCAGCAAAGAAAAGGGTGACGCACTACTAAAGGAAATAGCTGGAAATCTTGTTCATATCATTTCAGAATTACCTCAGCAATGAAATTTTAATATATACCTACCATATGCCTTACGTATAGGTACAATTATTCTTGTCGGTAGACATGGCAGTGAAAGTTTTGGATGAGAGTCTTGGCAAAGTAGTGCTTATAAAATTGAAGGGCGGGAAGGTTATCAGAGGAAATCTTCACGGCTTCGACCAGCATATGAATCTGCTGCTAGAAGAATCCGTAGAAGTTCTGGATGAAGGCAGATCTAACGACCTGGGGACTATTGTCGTTAGAGGCGACAATGTGGTCATAATTTCCCCTCCACCAGTCTAATACTTCCTGAGTGAGTTATAATGACTAAAGGCACCACTTCGATGGGTAACTTCACCAGAAAAAGGACACACATTCGATGTAGGAGATGCGGCCATAATTCATATCACAAACGCGGAAAGGAATGTGCCAAATGCGGCTACCCAGAAGCAAGAATGAGAAAATACAATTGGATTAAGCGTCGAGTGATATAATACATTTACTTGCGACTTGATCTTCATGCACCGGGCAGAAGCTTGAAAAATAATGGTCTGCAAGCAAATCAGTAAAATTTAACTACATCATATCCCGAATAAATCTCGACATTTGATTGAAGAAATACTCGTCCTCGTTTGCTTTTCGCTAGCTGGTGGGCTATCGGCTCTTACTCTTTGGAAACATTCAGAACATAATTTGGTTCTCATAAAACATAGACGGAATCAGGCAGCAAAACCGTTTAATGCAACAAGATCAGAAATCGACACGTTGCAATTTGAGAAAGAGATACTATCACACTCAGTTACCAGCATTTATGAAGCTGTTCAAAACGGTAAGATAGGTGTTATCGAACGAGACCGCCTCTTGTTAAAATACAAATCCCAGCTAGATGCTTTTAATAAAAAAATAGGAGAATTACAATTGTCAGTTGATCTTACAGAGCTATCCGAGATGCGCTCGCAACTTGTATCTCTTCTGGAAGAAAGGATCGCGGCCATAGAAGGAAGGCTTACCGAAATTTCTCAGAAGTGCGGAATGTCCATGGATTCCCTTGTCCACCTAACAAAGCGAAAATATGGTGTCGTACAACCGAAGGTTTATATAAATTCCGAAATAGCTGACGATAAAAGAATAACTCAGAAAGATTCGTTGCCTAGAGTGGAAGATAAAGACATCCAAGAGGTACAGCATGAGATCATGCAAGCCCTAACCCGTCTTGAACATGCTGGAAAAGTCGAGGATGATATCGTGGAACAAGTTAACCACGGTGGTGTTGCCGTTGCCTCTTCCGCCATTGATGTAGACAAGGAAAGCCATCCTCACATCAAGGGCCGTGATGCTCTTTCTTTTCTAAATGAGGCGGAAATCGAAGACTGATTACTAGAAGTGCGTTTACAAAGTTCTCTTCCTGGAAGTATTCAGGCGTAAATAGTACTTTAAAGGATTATTAACATCTCTGCCCTGCACTAGAAGTTGTCGTTAACATCCTCGCTAATAAAGCGCGCTCTAAGTAACAGTGCAAAAGATGCCGTGAAGCGATTAGTAACGAAGAACCAACTCGTCGGTTTAGGCAGCGGAAGTACTATGGCAATTCTTGTAAGGGAATTGGCGAATTTACCGTTCAAGGCATCAGTCGAATTCGTGACAACATCTATTCAAATAAAAATCGAAGCTGAAAAAGTGGGGCTCAAAATCGCCGACGAAAGTAGCTTCGTCAACATCGACGTAGTCTTTGATGGTGCGGATCAGATCGATTCTGAATTTAATATGATAAAAGGCGGAGGAGGCGCTTTATTGAGGGAGAAACTGTTAATTTCAGCGGCGAATAGAGTAGTTATTCTGGCAGGCGTTACCAAATTTGTCAAACGGTTGACTCAGCCCATTCCAATAGAAATTCACAAGTTTGCTCACTCTTTCTTAATGAAGAGGTTAAAAGAAGTCGGAGGAAACCCAAAGCTACGAACGATCGCCAAGGGATATCCATCCGTCACCGAAAATGGAAACTTAGTCCTAGATACCTCATTCAGCTCGCTTGGAAATCCTCGAAGTAAAGAGATCGAGTTAAAGAGCATTCCTGGAGTGTTAGAGGTTGGGCTTTTTGCCAGGGCGGACATATATTACAAGGCAAAAAATGATGGCTCCTTCGAAATTATCCGACCAAGGAGAAAACTGCCTTGACGTTTTTCACCACAGGATTAAAAATTAGGCCGCGGTTCGAACATACTCTCCGTAGCCGCAGCTATTTTTATCAACTTCTCCGTTCTCCATGACCACTCGACCCCTGACTAGAGTCAACACAGGCCAACCCTGCAATTCCCATCCCTCGTAGATTGAATAGTCCGAGTACGATTGAAGAATTTCAGGAGTGACTTTCTGTATTAAGTCTAAATCGATAATGGTGACGTCGGCATCAGACCCTTCCTCCAAAGTACCTTTCTTCGGATACAAACCGAAGATTCTAGCAGCGTTGTAGCTTGTCACTTCTGCAACCCTTTCCAGACTGATTCTTCCTTCATTTACACCTTTACTTAACAAAACAGGTAACATAGTGGCGATCCCCGGAAAACCTGCTCTCGCCGACCATAAGTCTCCATTCCCTCTTTTGATTAATAATCTATTAGCAACATGATCGGATCCGACAGTATCAATGACACCATTCATTATCCCAAACCACGTATATTGTACATCAATCTTCGTCCTCAGTGGAGGAACAACCTTTCCTGTAACATCGAAAAAATCACTAGTATGGGTCAAATAATGTGGACAAGTTTCAGTATATAGATTTGAGTACCCTTTTTCTTTCTCTGTTAGAATTGAATCCAATGCTGTTGCGGATCCGATATGGACAAAATATATTGTTGAGCCAAACTCTCTAGCATATGCTCCCACCTTCGCTATAACCTTTGCCTCAGATGCGGGCGGTCGGCATTCTGACCATACCTTTAAACTTGTAATTTTAGTTCCAGACAGTTCACTGCGAATTTGTTTTTGTTTTTGAAGTCTCGAGCAGATCACAGGATCCTCAGCGTGAACAAGTACAGTCGAATTAGCCATGGAAGCCACTCGGATAATGTCTGAAATAAGTTGATCACTGATATTCACCTCTTGCTCCACTGGCTCATTCGTGCCCGGTTCAATGTCCATCAGAATACGATTCACATCTTTTCCGAGGTTCGTGTAAATCTTGAACGAGTTGATTCCAAATTTCTTTTTCAAATATTGAATATCCTTTATTTGATTACGTCTTAGAATCGATGCATGGATCGAATAATCAACATGATGTGTGTACTTGCTTGCCCGAAGATGCTTTTCAATATTTTCATACCGCTCGTACATTCGGAGCATTCTCATCATTGTCGTGACGCCGCCTATAGCAGCGGATTTCGATTCCGATTTTGCCGCCTCTTCTATCGGTGTGTACACACCGTAGTGAACGTGCGGGTCGATAATTCCAGGCAGGAGATATTTCCCGTCTGCATTTATCTTTCTTGAGGCTTGGACACCCTGAGTTGATTTTCTGAGTGCTTTGATCTTTCCGTTTTCAATCATCACATCCGTTTGAATAATTCCCACCTTTGGGATCACCACTCCGGCCGCATTTGTGACCAAAATGTCGCAGGTGTTCAGCATCATTTAGAGCGAGAACTGAAGCATTTTCATTGGAGAAAGCCCCCACAGACTAGAAAAATTTTAGCAGCTGACTCAGAATTCTTTCCATTTTATCGAGCAACCGACCGAAGGATCAAAGGGTCGATCTATCTTGTCGCCGTTCAATATTTTTTTTACGTTGTTTTCCATAATCGGTACTTTGGGATGCATTTCAGGCTCCAATGCATCATTGATTCTTCCATGAAAGACGAGTTTGAGCCCAGAGTCGAAAAGGAATGGATCAGGCGTACAAACTGCACCATAGATCTTCGCAATATTTTGGGTGTCATCTATAAGATATGGAAAATTTAAGGCATTTTCCTTGGCGAAAGCTACCATGTTGTCAAAACCCTCCCCATCGTAATTGGGATCATTGCTGTTTATGCCAACCACTTGCAGTTCTTCCGATCTGAAGGTTTGCTGCAGGCCGACAATGTCTTTTATTCGAGCTTTTACATAAGGACAATGATTACATATGAAGACTACCAACACCGTTTTACTCCTAAAATCCCTCATAGAATATAATTTATTGTCTACTCCTTTCAATCTGAAATCAGGTGCCTTTTCACCAACCTTTAGTAGTTGACTCGAGACCGTTCTCGCCATTAATGATATTTGCGTCTCCTTTTGCTTTTAAAACTATCGCACTCCTTTTAGTCCTTTCAGTCTTTTCATACAAGTGAGTTATCCTAAAGGCTATTTAATAACATCCTTATCACGCCTAGTACGGCACGGAGGTCGCTAAAACCTATACTGGATAGTAGGCTCAAAGGTCATCCGATAGGCAGCTGGATTATGCGCGGCTCCAAGAAATGTTCTTTTGATTAGGAGTATTTTGGGGGCCGCAGATCGGCTATTTACCACAATGTTACGATGGGCCATAAACGTCTTGTCATCAATTTAATATTCAGCCACCTCCTACGGGACCGCCAATACTACCCCATACATTTTCTTGATATACATCAATAAGTTCATTTAAAATATCGTCATAGTTCACATCCTTCTTCGTAAAATGCATTACATCTTCCAACACAGAGTTGAGGCGCTTATATGTACCCTCTTCTATCCATAGAGTCTTCATTAGTTGTTTCAATTCATTCGAATTCGGATATTTACTCATTTCGATAATCTTGTGTGAGTGGGGTCGGTCGGATTTGAACCAACGGCCTCCAGCGCCCAAGGCTGGCATCATACCAAGCTAGACAACGACCCCAATCCAAAAATTATGTTGTTTGGCAAGAGGGATATTTCATTAATATAATTTTATCTTTCTCGACGGGAATAGCTCTATATATCATCCATCTCAAAAATGTGTTGACGCATGAATTCTTTTGATTGTTATCAGCTTGCTGGAAAGATCGCGTCTGAAGTCCGAGAAAGGGCCCGGAAAAAATATCACGTAGGAACCACCGTGTTTCGTATCTGTGAGTCAATTGAAGATGATATTCTGGCAATGGGAGGGATGCCCGCATTTCCAGTCAACGTCAGCCTGAATGAAATAGCTGCTCACTATACAGCAGAACCTAATGATTTACTAGAAATCAAGGATAGTGATATACTGAAAATCGATATCGGAGTACAGGTTGACGGATATGTTGCAGATACAGCTGTCACCGTGTGCTACGATCCCAAGTCCGAAACACTGGTGAAGGTTGCCGAGATGGCCTTAAATGAGGCAGTGAAGATAGCTAAAGCCGACACCAAAGCTAATGAAATAGGGACCATTATTGAGAGTACGATAGTCAAACAAGGCTTCAAACCTATACAAAACTTGAGCGGTCACTCTTTGGACCGATATACTATTCATGCGGGTAGGTCGATACCTAATATCAAGACCATTGGTCCTTCGTTTGGCTTGTCCTCCAACCAAGCCTACGCTGTAGAACCATTTGTCACAACTAAAGATGGCCAAGGGGTAGTATACGAAGGTAAAGTTCGCAACATTTTCAGCATAACTTCCCGCAAACCGTCGAAGAATTCAGAGGCAGATATTTTCTTAGATGAGTTGTGGAATAAATTTAAGAGCTTGCCTTTCGCCATTAGGTGGGTTACTGATTTTTATGATGAACGAAAAGCCCGTCAGTTGATAGATCTTTTAGTGACGAAAAGAAATGTGCACGCCTATCCCATTCTAGTAGAAGGTAATGGAAAACTCGTGTCTCAGGCAGAACATACCCTGATTCCATCGACTAACTTCAACTACGTCATTACACTCTGAGATGAGCCCTTTCCTCGCTAGCCTTCGGATCTTTTTTCTTTTTCTACAGGATATTCGCCATAAATTGCAGTAGTCATGGCAATTCCAGAGCATGCTTTGCAAGTTGAGCCTAATTTGTAAATGTAGTCGCCGTCTTGAAAGATTCTCCTAATTTTATTATTACAATTTTGACAGGTCTCTTCTGAATAAACTATTGGACTAGCATTCTTCTTTCTCCTTCCAAAAAATAACAATTATTGTCCGACCCCCACGGTATTCCCGACTCCGATAACTAGAATCGAATCGCCTTCCAGTGTTTTATCTTCGATGACTGCAGATACAGCATTACATATCTTATCGAACGAATCAGAAATCTCTTTTCTCATCACAGTAATCGCATCTTGGACCGACTGTTTAACTATTATCGCATATACCGGTATACCGAATTGAGTTGCGACATCCTCTATCTGGTATCTTTCGACCCCTATACCACCTATAGCAGATCCTACACCTTCTGCGATCTCCCCCGTCTTCTCTCCTTCTAGTTTCAGCGCTGCGTCTATCATTATGATAGCATCTATTTTCACACCCAGTACCGCAACCAATCGGTACACAGCCTCGCCAGGCCGGCCGACGCTGCCTGCGGGCCCTTCTGCCTTGAGTAAATACAATTTTCTCCCCATACGATCCTCTTCGCTATATACCGTTTCTCTAGCGATTGGTTTTTTTTCTCTACCAAGCATCATTCTTCCGACTACCATCGGACCAATGCCGTCTCCTATCGGTAGTCCCCTCTTAAAGGCACTTATTGCATTTTCCAAGGCCTCCGCTTCCTCTAACAATAAAGGCATTACCATTTGCAGTTGTACTAGTATGAACATACCAGTCGTCCGTTTTCCCATCAGGTAAAAATGCCTCACGATCTTGTAAATCATATTTAGTGCGGTGGCGGCCTCCAGAATATTCTCTATACGTGAAGCCTGCCATTCTGTCATTCCCTCAGCCATCCTCTGGATTTCCGATCGAATTCGTTCATCCTTAGTTCTCATCACATGATCGAGTTTTCGAATGATCCCTTGGGGATCAAGGTCTACCGGCATGATTGCAAAATACTCAAGGAATCTGTCGATTCTGTCGCTTGGATCAGCGGCAGGTTTAATTGATGTTCTAATATAATCAATTACTTCCTTTCTGGCCGTCTCTTTCATCCCTTTTAATCGTGTCAGTGATTTCGACACGTCACCCAAAATCATCCATGACTGAAATTTCTGTCCATATATCATCAATACTAGAATGGGTGCAAACCAGAGAATGTAGATCAAAGGATTAGTATTGGAATCAGTACCAGGCCCGAAGAGACCACCAAATAGTAGATCCGGAACCGTAAGCATTGTTTAAGTCTATTCCATGCTGGATGGATTTACTGCCCAATTAAAGGTTACTTTGCAAATGATTTTTTACTGCTTAGATAATAACCGCTGGATGCGGGCAAGCAACCATCTTATCCAATTTCGGGCACCCATCTCAAACAGAAAGTATATGTATTTATTGATCAATACAGCAAGAGGTTATTATGGTAGCTGGTGCAATTGCAAATTTCGATACTTTTGTTTGGATTTCTGTCGGGCTCTTTGTAGTGGGTCTGATCGGCGTAATGGTGTATGAAAGGTCCGGTTCAAAATCAAAACGTCAGCAACCTCGTCTACAATCACAAAAACAGCCAGCGCACCCAGGATCAAATACTGACATTGAATGATAATGATTCGATAGAACAATTATTAACCCAAAAATTCAAGAAGGAAGGATTCGAGTCTCTCACAATTATCCAGCAAAAGGCCCTACCAATTATTGCTAGGCGAATCAATTGCCTTTTAGTTGCGCCTACAGGTTCTGGCAAAACCGAAGCTGCTGTTCTGCCGGTGGTCAGTATGTTGTCGACTAGTCCCCGGCTCCGGGGCAAAATCCGAGTAGTCTATATCACTCCATTACGAGCGTTGAATAACGACGTATTCAGAAGAATTGTCAAGTACGCTGAATCGGAAAATTTGCGGGTAGAAATCAGACACGGTGACACTACTACGAAGGCTAAGAAAAAAATTGTAGAATCGCCTCCGGATATCCTTATTACAACACCGGAATCACTTGGTGTTGTTCTTTCGAGTGAGAGAATGCTTCTAGCACTACGGAATCTCGAGTGGATAATAATCGATGAGGTTCACGAGCTCATTGCTAATGAACGCGGTGCACACTTGTCTATTGGACTGGAGAGGTTACAAGCAGCTAGCTCGGAACGTGTCACTAGAATTGGCTTGTCAGCTACTGTTGGAAATCTAGATCAAGCCGGAAAATTCATTTCCGGAACAATCAGAAAACATGCTATCCTTGTAGACAGATCTGGTAGAGAATATGATGTCCATTTAGAATATGTCCAGGGCTCGTTTCCTAAGGTGGCACACTTTATCATAGAATATATCGTGTCAAACAAAATAAACGGATCCGTTCTATTGTTTACCAATACGAGAGATGAAGCTGAGTACCTAGCTACCGTCTTGAAAAATCAATGTGAAGTCACGGTCGATGTTCATCATGGCTCGTTATCGAGAGAAATGCGCCAGGAAACCGAACATAGGTTAAGAGTAGGTGATGCTGGTGTTATCGTTTGTACCTCATCGTTAGAACTTGGATTGGACATCGGCTCTATCGATCTCGTGATGCATTATGGATCCCCTCGACAAGTTTCAAAATTAGTGCAAAGGGTCGGTCGTAGCAGGCATCAGCAGACTTTCAACGCGAAGGGATTGATAGTAACAAACAATGCTGATGATGAATTAGAAGCATTGGCATTAATACGTAGAATGAAAAAAGGTTCGATTGAGGAACAAACGATGCATGTCAACGCTCTTGATGTAGTGGCTCATCATTTGGTAGGTTTGTGTCTTCAGAGTAAGGGCATAATAGAACTATCAAAGGCATTTGACCTAATAACAAAAGCATATCCATTCAGTCAAACTAACATTTATGATTTAGAAAGTTGCGTTGAAATTCTTGACAACAATGGTATAGTCAAATTTGATAGAGAAGCACGCACGTACCGCCGGAGAATTAAGGCTTACCGATATTACTTCAATAATCTTTCTATGATTCCTCATGTGCTAAAGTTCGAAGTCATCGATTCAATAACTAAACGTAAGGTAGGAACATTAGATCAACAATTTGTAGAGGACTACGCTGAGAAGGGAAATGTGTTCGTTCTTAAAGGCACCCAATGGAGGATTATTTCGATCGATGAGAAAAGAATGTTAGTCAACGTTGAACCTTTGCGTGGTGTTGCTATAAACGTTCCGTACTGGGTCGGCGAAATGATCCCGGTAGACTTTGCAACCGCGCAAGAAGTGGGCACTTTACGTCAACACGCAATGAGAAGCATGCTCAAACTTTCTAATCAAGTTTTACAGAATAGTGTTAGTACTCTCGGAGTGATACCCGATTCGAATAACATTGTGATTGAAAGCAGTATTACGAAAAACACCGTCGTGGTTCATTCAATGTTTGGAACCAAGGTTAATAACACCATAGCATGTCTTCTTTCTACTATACTATCTTCCCAGCTTGGCTACATGGTCGAGACTAGATCAGATCCTTATAGAATTATGCTTACATCTAATGCCAGAATTGGAAAGGCCCACATAGAAAACGTCTTTAAAGAGACGTATGAATTCGAATCAGTCATTATCGCCTCATTCACAGGTACTCATATCATGAACTGGAAGGTCTGGGGGGTGGCAAAGAGATTCGGAATGGTTAACAAAGATGCCTTATACGACAAGAAAGTGGCTCGTCTTATATACCAACGGTATTCGAAAACACCGATCAGTAAGGAATCAATCAGAGAGTTGATGCATGATAAATACGACATCGAAAAAACAACGAAAGTTTTCCAGAGTATACAGAAGGGGTGTTGCCGTATACATTGGAACGAAATAATCGACTTCTCTGACCTAGCGCAACCCATACTCGAACACCATGCAAAATTTTCTGCAAATCCGTTAAGCGTCGAAAGAGGGATCATTGAACTAGTAAAAGAGAGACTAGAAAAAACTAAGCACAGACTGATTTGCATACGTTGCGCAAATTGGGAGAGAACAATCGATACACTTCAAATACCTGAAAACTTATTTTGTCCAGTCTGCCGATCAAGATTGATTACTGCGACGTTCTGGTCTGATAATGAGCTAGCGAAGATTATCTCGAAGAGACTAAAGGGAAGTAAATTACAGCCTGAAGAAGAGCACCGATTCGATCGAGCATGGAAAGTTGCCTCACTCATAAACAATTTTGGCAAGAAGGCGCTGATAGTATTGGCAGGTTATGGAGTAGGTGCTGATGCCGCGGCTCGTATCCTTCGTAATTTTATCGACGATGAAGGAATATACAAAAGTGTATATGAGGCTGAGAGGCAATATGTAATGACCCGGGGGTTCTGGAACGACTGATTCAGCTGAGTAACATGTCCTGTCCTGTTACGGTTACGTAATTTTGACTAGTGAAGAGTCAGGTTTCAATGTAATTTCCATCTTGCCACCCAACCCTTTGGATGCTGTCGCACCCAGAACTCGTATCCTGTCACCTACTACAAGATTATTTACAGAAGAGCTTTGTTGCCGCCAGCCTACCAGTCGTATTTCCCCCGTATCGTCTCCAATTAGTGTGTCACTTACGGTAACTGACTCACCGTTTTTAGTATTCACTTCAGTTATATTCGGAGACTGCAATACGATCGCCTCTAAAATGTATGGTGAATCTGACATTTCAACATCTTTGATTTTTGATTCAAACACCGACATTTTTGGAAACGACGCGTCATCCTCGATTACCCTGATATAAGAATCGTCGTTATAAAGAAACATAGAGTTGCCAAAGATACGGCTTGGTACGCATTCTACTATTGAGTCTGGGTTGAGTGGACTGCTTAGCAAAGCGCTACCAATGGTTAGATGTACGAATTTACCGCTTTTATCCACCGCAAGACAAGCAACATTTCCCTTGCCACTTTCTCCACCGAATGAAACTACTTTCAAAGTCTTTATTTCGATGTCCGTTTTAGCCCCGAAGAATTCAAACACAGTTCCTTCGTCGCCGTGAATTTCAAGGTCGCCGCTGCCGTATTGCGGGTTTCCCTGCTTAATTCTAACTCCAATTAACCTAACCTTTGCGTCTGTATCAAAGATCTTGGGAATTTTACTCTCGTCCACATTCCAGATTACAGTCCGGATATTCCGAGTTTTCGTTTCATTTGAAAGCTGCAATTGAAGCAACTTAGTAGCCTCTCCACGAGGATTATCATATTGAGAAATTCTAGGGCTAGAACCAACAAGGCCCGTGATCACCACATTTTGCCGTGTTTCGTGAACATCATCGACCCCAATGGTAATGGAATCAATGTCTGGAATAGATGCGTTTTCCTCTTTTAAGGTCTCTATCTGAGAACCAGAAGATAAGTTGATAACTGGTCTCCCATCATAACCTGACTTGACGTACCCGCGAGAGATCCTTACAAGTCCCCCAGGACGGAAGTGTGTTTCATCTGGTAAACTTATTTGATCATCCCATAATTTGACTCGAACGGCTGAATCATGATCATAGATAGTCAATGTTCGATTTTTGATTTCTTCCTTGGTATCTTTTCGAAGGAATTTGCGCGTTGGATAGATATTCATGATTCGACCGACGACACTCACATCTTTTGCGCCTACGAATAGATCCTTGATTGCCCCATTTGCTCGCCTGACATTCGCCAATGAGATCCCCAGGTCGGCTGCCACTAAAAATAGGGCACCTTGATCCGTAAGATACCCTGCCCCAATTTTGCGTTTTTTCTCATCTATTAACTCTCTAAGCTGCTCAAGATTAATCTCAGGCTTCTGACTGAGCAGTGACTCGATCATGGTTTTAAAATCTGCAGACAACGAAGCCAAACCCCCTTTTTATCAAGTCCCAGGAAAGTATGTCAAGCACTTGCCTATATTCTTTGACAGACCTCTAAATGAGAATGCGATAATAGAGTACGCTCGGAGCCTGTGAAAACATTTCTCAAGCCCTCACAAAAGTTTTAGGATTAACTGATATTGATTGTAGATAAAATAATTCATTCTGTGAACATGATAATTTTTAAGGTTCTTTGAAATATAATTCAGTGTATGCCGTTTGAAAATGAACGCACTTTCCAAAAATTCGTCACTTCAAAAGAAGTGGAATCCTTTCATGATAAGTATGAACAAGCAATTCGGGACGTCAAAAGAGAATTTGGGAGACACTATCCTCTGATTATCGGTAGTAAAAAAATAAAAAAGGACTCTACATTTACTCATCTATCACCCGTTGATACTCGAATAGCGTTAGGATATTTTTCAATATCTAGTCCCGAGGATACACGAAATGCTATCAATGCCGCAAAAGACTCATTCAAGGAATGGTCCAAGTACGATTATAAAAAGCGCATTGAGATATGCAGGGCAGCAGGAGATAAATTAAGAGAACGTAAGTTTGAGCTCGCTGCGTGGTTATCGTATGAAAATGGCAAGAATAGATATGAAGCGATAGCAGATGTCGATGAGGCAATCGATTTTATTAGATATTATTGTGAGAGCATGGTTGCTAATGAAGGGTTTTCAACTCCTACTTGCAGCGCATACCATACAGAAGTTAGCAGAAGCATTATGAAGCCGTACGGCGTATGGGGGGTGATAGCACCGTTCAATTTTCCAGCGGCAATATTAATCGGAATGAGTACTGGAGCTCTGATTACGGGAAATACAATAGTTCTGAAACCACCTAGTGATGCTCCAATCATTGGACATAAATTCGCGCAAGTCATGGATGAGGCAGGGTTACCAAATGGTGTTCTGAACCTCATCACAGGACCCGGCGCTCAGCTTGGAAGGGGAATAGTTGAAAACGAAAACGTCGCAGGCATTGTATTCACCGGTTCAATGAAAGTAGGATACGACCTGATCAGGCGATTTAACAGAGCCAAAACCCGCCCTATAATTGCAGAATTAGGTGGGAAAAATCCCGCAATAGTTACTGATAGCGCAGATCTAGACGAGGCAGTTCAAGGAATATCTAATGCCGCATTTGGTTATTCGGGACAGAAGTGTAGTGCATGCTCGACGGTGTATGTGCAAAAAATCATTAAGAAAGAATTTGTTGAGGAGCTTGTAAAAAAAAGCAAGAGCCTGCAAGTAGGAAATCCCCTTGAACCTAGTACTTTTGTTGGTCCTTTAATAAACAGCGATGCATATAAAAATTATCAAAGATATACGATGCAAGCATCCCGGGACGGAAAGTTACTGGTAGGAGGCCGAATTAATAAAAGTGGTGATTTAAAGTACGGGTTCTATGTTGAGCCGACTATAATAGACGGCTTGCCTCAAGGTCATAGATTATTCACAGATGAGCTTTTCCTGCCTATCTTGTGTTTAGTAGAATATGCGAGTCTTGAAGATGCCCTCCGGTCATGTAACAGATCAGAATACGGCTTAACAGCAGGAATCTATACTAAGAAAAAAAAAGACGTTAAAAAATTTATCGAAGGTATCGAGTCAGGCGTAGTATATGTTAACCGCTCTCTAAGCGCAACGACGGGAGCCATGGTTGGCTGTCAGTCATTTGTTGGTTGGAAGCGATCAGGCACCACAGGCATAGGCGCTGGGGGGCCCTATTACTTAACACAGTTCATGCAGGAACAGAGCCAAACCTTCGCTAAAGCCAAATACGAAGACGGTTGATGAAATTGTAGAAAAGATTTCATAAAGCGGCAGAGCAAACAAGAAAGATTAATCGCAGAGCATTTAGATAATCAAACTGCTACCCTGCTTTCAGTCAGAGTAACCAGGCCATTATAATTTTCTATTCAAATACAATTCCGCGTTCTTCTCCAATAACTCGGCGGTCTCGTGGTAAGTCATCCCAAGTACATTAGCGGCACAATTAACTACACTGACCAAGAAAGAGCTAGACATGGATGGAAGGTTACCAAAGCACTTATGGTATCTCACGGGTCCGTCCGTCTCAACAAGGAATCTATCTTTGGGGGTATTTTTCAACAAGACCTTTTTTTCTTCAGAATAAATTAAGACCGGCCCGAACGACACGAACAAGCCCATGTCAGTTGATCTAGCGAGCTGCTTCTTACTCCCGGCAAACCAATGTAATAGACCGTTTCTAATATTATACGATTCCAGCGTTTCTAATATCTGATCTAATGATCCTCGAGAATGTATTGAGACGGGTTTCTTTGTTCTTTCTGCTAGGACAAGCATGAGGCTGAAGACCTCCTTTTGCTTCTCGTACGAGCTCAGGTCTGACCCAGCATAGACGGGATCAAGGCCTATCTCGCCAATACCGTCGATCGAGTCAAGATTATTATTGAAAATTTCAATGAACTTTGTAACATCTTCAGTTTGTGCATAATCTGGATGTATTCCGGCAAAGGGTATCACTATATCGCTGGTAGAATTACCGAAGAGTTCCAAACTCTTTAAAAGTGTCTCAGTATTTACGGTTACAGAGCAAGCACTCATTCTTAATGCCCTCAAATTATTAAAAATATGGTCCAGATATCCAGAGTATTCGTTGTCCGTTAGATGAACGTGTGCGTCAATTATTTTCATTCTCATCGAGTAGTACAACAAGCCAAGTAGGCTTGTGTTAATATTGAGTTTACTAAGAGTTTACTATTACAACGTTAATTCTAGCCGTCATCTGACGTGTTCAATAACAAAGACAACATTTGAAACAGATAGTCACATGTCGGGGACATTTGACTTTGCTTCCTTTCGGTTTGAACTATTGGTTTTTGTGACTCATAGCTTCAGGATATTTTTTGATGCGAGATGCACATCTTCAGACTTTACTGTTTTTCTACCTGCATGAACGGATAACTCTACTGCATTCCTCGCGATTTTTTCTGCTACCTCTTCCAAAACTTTTCGGAGCTCGTCCGCTGCATCGTCACTCACTCTGTCAGCACCAGATTTCTTAATAACGCGATACATACTGGCAAGACCAAGTTCAGGGTTAGATGGCATGATACCAATATTGACAACTGCAGACATGTTAAAAGTCTTGTTGTTGTCCAGAAAACCAACTTCCCAACCGACGATGAAGTCTGTTTTTATAGTTCATGCCAAGGCCGCTTTGAACAAAAAACCTCGTGGTCTTCTTTATTTCACTGTGACAGATTTGGCAAGGTTCCTGGGATAATCAGGATCGGCGTTCCTTCTCAGTGCCAAATGATATGCGAGAATTTGGAACGGAACTACCTCCAAAAGAGGATAAAAAGGAACTCTTACCGAAGGTATCCTCATAAAAATGTCATACACGTCATTCGATTCATCTGAAACTCCGATTATTGTAGCTCCTCTAGCTTTGATCTCGTGCGCGCTGGCTAGGTTATCATCAAATGTTGTGTCCCTAGGGTTGATTATTACTACGATACTATTTTTATCTATCAATGCTAATGGACCATGCTTTAATTCACCCGCCGCTATACCCTCGGCATGAATATATGCGAGTTCTTTAATTTTGAGTGCGGCTTCAAGTGCAACAGGATAATGTATAGACCTTCCCATGATATAGATGTCCTTTGCATCTCTTATTCGATCCGCGACCTGTCCAATTTCATTTTCAAAAGCAAGCACCTCTTTTATAGCATCCACAAGTTCTAGTTTGCCTTCCTTATACTGGACACAACCATTGCATAAACTGTCTATTACGGTATACAGTAGAGACAGCTGTCCCGTAAAGCTTTTGGTTGCAGCAACACCCACTTCAGGCCCACAATCTATGCTGAT
This sequence comes from Candidatus Nitrosopolaris sp., assembly GCA_051985995.1. Taxonomy (GTDB): domain Archaea; phylum Thermoproteota; class Nitrososphaeria; order Nitrososphaerales; family Nitrososphaeraceae; genus Nitrosopolaris. Next base: position 12,515 of record JBPYDU010000007.1, on the reverse strand, counting down.
AAAAGAATCGCTAATTCTTGCTAACGAAGACGTAGGAATATTAACTATTGAAAGAATCTTTGCACCCATTAGTTTAGCCGTCTTGACGGACTGTAAAACGTCCGCTGTCTCTCCACTTTGTGAGATGGCGACCAAAACCGAGCTACTGTCGATAGGATCTAGTGCGTACTGAAATTCGCTTGACATGATAGATTCAGCTCGAATCTTTGCAAACCTTGCAAAAAGATGCTTTGCAATCAAAGCTGAATGGTAACTTGTCCCACTTCCTGTAAGATAGATCGACTTAGAATGCAGTAGGATCTGACAAAAGGTATTTATTTTCTCTCTTGCTTGAGTTGCTGCTGTCACAATCGTGTGTGGTTGTTCATGAATTTCTTTCAATGTGTGATGTGTAAATTTTCCTTTATCTATAGAGGCCAACTCCCAAGCTACCTGCGTAATGGGACGACTCAAGGGATTTCCATCGGGATTATATAACTTCAAACTTTGTCCGTCAATAACTGCGATGTCTTTATTATCTAGAAAAATGGCTTTATCCGTGTACGGTAGGAATCCGAGAATGTCGCTTGAGATGAAATACCCGTTTTCAACAAGACCAATTATTAGTGGCTCGTCGTATCTAGAACCACAAATTGTCCCGTCTTCAAATGCCGCTACGAATGCATAAGTCCCATTCAGTCTTTTGCAGGTTTTAATTATAGCTTGAGTTACATCCTTTTGTTCGGCGTAATAACTTTCGAGAAGATGAGCAATAACTTCGCTGTCTGTATCGCTTTTGAACCTATGACCAAGCTGAATAAGTTCTTCTTTTAATTCATTATAATTTTCCACAATTCCGTTGTGGACGACGGCGATATCATCTGTGCACCCATAATGAGGATGTGCGTTTTTATCCGACACCCCCCCATGAGTTGCCCACCTGGTATGTCCTATCCCTATCTGTCCAGGCATCGATATGAAGTTAAGAGATTTATCAACAGCCGCGACCCTGCCTACGCCTTTCCTCGTGGAGATTCTGCCGTTATTAATTGTAGCTATTCCTACACTATCGTATCCCCTGTACTCCATTCGTTTAAGGCTTTCAACCAAGACAGGCGCTACAATCAAACTACCACTATATCCTATAATTGAACACACAAATGTTAATCGCTGTGAGGGCTTTTAACAATTATCAACGAACTCACGTACCGTTGTGAGCTTTAGTATACTGGTGATCGGGTCCGACCAAGGTCGGTAAGTTAATATTTTTTTATACCGCTAAATATCATTATATAGTGGTTCTGACGAATTCTGGCTGTTGTCAACGGAGAAGACGCTCGTGCATCTTGCTAATGGTAAAGTATTTGGTAAAAAGATAGTCGTTTTTGATAATGTCGAACGCATTAAAGTACTTTCGAATCCTCTAGCATGGCAAATAATGCAACTGCTGTCGGATACTCCAATGTATCCGATAGAGATCGCAAAGAAACTCAGAATCTATGAACAAAGTGCCTATTATTATGTGCGGAAGTTGGTCGAAATTGGTGCTTTAGAGGAGGCGGGGACAAACCACGTGAGAGGTGGCACGGCTAGACTTTACCATTCTTCTAGCCCGGCATTTGGAATTGAGATGAGCTGGGGGCAAAGGCAATTGGATTTCCAGACTCATGCTAATTATAACCATCGACATGCACGCAAATTTTTTAACGACTATATTGTTAATAATTCCTTCAACGGCCTGATCGTAGTAGGTGCTCCTGATCCTCACGGCCCCTACAGGTCATCCGCAAGAGATGGGCATTATGCCGTACATTTAGCTTTTTTTTTAGGAACAATTAGTAACATTCCTTCTGAGTTTATTGTGAAGCTGGACGCCGACGCCAAGGCTGAAAAAGTAATAGAGGGAAACAATCTGATATCCATAGGCGGCCCAGGTACTAACATAATAACTGCAGAATTCAACAAATACCTGCCTATAAAATTCAACGAGAAGAACTTCTGGTCCGGTTTAGTAGCGGGGTCTTCGGCCAAGCCATATAACCTTGATAATCAAGGTTTAATTGCGAAGATAAGAAATCCTTACAACGACGGAAAAAATATCATTATTGTTGCAGGCGTAAGGTCAATCGGAACCAAATCTGCGGTGATAGCACTGACCAATTATAGTGAAGAGATCCTGATGAGGTATCAAAACGAGGATGAATGGGCATTAGTGGTTCAAGGGTTTGATATGAATGCTGATGGTAAAATCGATCACGTAGATATTATTTCAGAAGTAACGACCTAAGAAACCCTATGTATTAGGTGCCGATGTACTCGACAGCGGGCCTAGCATATTTGCTTGCAACGTAATCATCTGCTCTTCTTCTCTTTTTACTAGGTACCCAGGTAGGTTTATGATTCTATCCCCTATCGATACATGTCCGTGAACTACCACCTGCCTCGCTTGATGCGGTGATTTTGTACCGGTCTTCTTCATCACTATGGTTTGAAGTCTCCTCTCTAGTAGATCTTCAATCTTGAGATTGAGGACGTCATCTAGGGAGGCAGATTCACTTACTAGGCCTAGTCTGTTTAAGGACTTTAACAATCGATTTTCTTTTTCAGTTCTTCCTTCGGTAGCCAGAGAAAGCAACGCTCGAGCCTGGTTTCTAAATCTAGCTACTCGAGTCTGTGCTTTCCAAAGCTCTCGCTTGTTCCGCAGGCCATATGACCCTAGTGCGTAAAGCTCGGCATTCAACTGATCTGTTGTCCATATTCTTCTAGGTCGATTATAGCTCTTTTTTGGTTTACGAGGATCGCCCATATTTCAGCCGCCGCCTATATCCCTATTTCTTTTCGCTCTCCTTGGAGGGAGCTTCTTTGACTTTAGTAGGCGCAGCAACAGTAGCAGTAGTAGCAGCAGGCTGAGTAATCCCACCAATAGGCCCAGGAGCGCCGGGTGGCCCTCCTGCCACAGGTCTGGCCAATTTTTTGACACCTACAGCACCACCCTTTCTGCCTGTGGTCCTAGTACATTGACCTCTAACTCTTAAACCGAACATATGCCTGTAACCGCGCCAACTCATGACAGATTTTTCACGTTCTATATCATTTGAAATCATAAAATCCAAGTCTGATGTGATTAGATGCCTGTTAGTACCGGTCTCCATGTCTTTTCGTCTGTTAAGGTACCAATCTGGCATTCCTACACTAGCTGGATCTCTAATAGCTGACTCAATGTCAGCTAATTCTCTATCTGTTAGAAATCCCAAGCGAATATTGGGATTTATTTTCAACGATTGTAGTAAGACCTGTGCGAGATTGTGACCGATTCCTTTGACTGCACTTAAAGCTACAATTAACTTCCTGCTTCCGTCTATGTCCTTTCCTGCAATTCTGAGTATGTGTTTGTATTCAGAGGCTGACAATCAAAATGACCAGAGAACGTCTTAAATAAAAACCATACTAGATTAGTAGTCAGTTCTATTTTGAGTCTACGGAAGGTCTTAAGAATGCAGGCATAGTCTGACAACCGATGGCCGCCAACGGTATATATATATGAGTAAGAGAAACTAACTGTCGATAGTATTGGCATATTGCGCCTTCGCTCTCCTCTTACTCTGCTCAATATATGCCTTACAACAAGATGGTGGTTGCGGACATCTGACCATGTTCTGATTTGCTATGCGACTCGTAATGAAATTTGGAGGAACCGGAGTCAATTCAGCCAGCAAAGTAAAAGAAATTGCCAGCCTGATAAAGGCTCAGTATCAGGACGCGGCAAATGATCTTGTCGTAGTCGTTTCAGCTATTCGTGGAATGACTGATGACATTTTCTCAATTACTGACAACATAAAAGACGGGCAGAAAGTTTCAGTCGAAAATTTCATGAAAAAGACGCGTGCTTTTCATCTAGATATTCTGCGAAATGCTATCAGGAATGAGGGGATCAAGAAAAAGGCGGACTTGGTCGTTACACAGCTTCTTGATGAGCTAGAGAACGTACTTGGAGGTATAGTGCTTCTGGCCGAAGTAACTCCCAAATCATTAGATTATTTATTGTCCTTTGGGGAGCGTCTCTCGACTCCTATAGTTTCCTACTCGTTACAAGACATTGGCATAAAATCTGAACATCTTACAGGCAGGGAAGTCGGAATCCTAACTGACTCCAATTTTGGAGAAGCAAGGCCATTGATGGATACGACCAAGCTACGTGTTGCTCACAAGTTGACGCCCATGTTAAAAGATGGCGTAGTCCCAGTAGTTACAGGCTTTATCGGAGCAGATCAGAATGGCATTACCACGACGATAGGAAGAGGCGGCTCAGATTACACTGCGACCATAATAGCTTCCAGCATTAAGGCAGACGAGGTATGGTTGTGGAGCGACGTCAACGGCTTAATGACTGCTGATCCTAAAATCGTAAGAGATGCCAAAGTTCTCAAGGAAGTATCATTTGCCGAGGCGATGGAAATGGCTCTATTTGGTGCTAAGTATATCCATCCACGTTCGTTCTATCCTGTGATCGATTCGAAGATTCCAATCCGTGTACGAAATGCCTTTAACGTCAACCATCAAGGCACAACAATTACACAAAGCCCGGCAAAAGCCTCGCAAAAAATTGTGAAGTCAATCAGCGCCATACGTCATACTGCGTTAATAGATGTAAGTGGCGGGGAAATGGCTGGATCACCTGGAACGGCCTCACGTATCTTTGATATCCTTGCAAAAAAAAGAGTAAACATCATGATGATCTCTCAGAGCCCTTCCGAATCTAGTATCTCGATGGTTGTGAGAAAAAGCGATCTAGAAAAGGCAACAACCGCACTTGAAGTTAATTTACTTGGAAAGATGATCAAGAAGATAAACGTCAACGATGACGTCGCCGTCATTGCGGTAGTCGGCTCGGGTATGAGGGGGATAAAAGGAGTAGCTGCAAAAATATTCGGATCAGTTGCACGCCGAAACGTAAATGTCATAATGATTGCTCAGGGATCATCAGAGCTAAACCTGGCTTTCGTGGTCAACAATGACGATTGTGAATTGGCAGTCAGAGCTCTGCATACTGAATTTAAACTGGCATCATCTAAACGCAAACAGAAGGACATTCCGAGAAAAGGATAAATTATATTTTACTGTATTTCGAAGAAATGACTGAACGCAAAGGTAAATTATACGTTGTTGGAGTCGGCCCAGGTAATCATGAGCATATGACCCATAGGGCAAAGATCGTGATTGAAGAAAGTGAAATTATCGTTGGCTATGATACTTATGTTTCTCTTGTAGAAGATTTGATCGAAGGTAAGGAAGTCTATCGGTATGCTATGACGCAGGAAGTGGAAAGAGCCAATCAAGCAATAGAATTTGCGGAAGATGGGAAGATCGTTGCGTTAGTTTCTTCCGGAGATCCTGGGATCTATGGTATGATAGGTTTGATTTATGAAATTCTCTTTGAAAAAGGATGGAATAGAGAAACCGGCATTTATGTTGAATGTGTGCCCGGCGTTTCTTCCTTAAATTCTTGCGCTGCTCTAGTTGGTTCCCCGTTAATGACTGACTTTGCTGTCGTTAGCATGAGCGATCTTCTGGTTCCTTGGGACATGATTGTCAAACGTGTCGAGGCAGCCGCTGCAGGAGACTATGTTACTGTGATTTACAATCCTGCGAGCAAGAAACGAATTCATCAACTGAAAGATACTCGAGATATCTTTTTGAAATATAGAAAGCCGGATACACCAGTTGCAATAGTTAAAGGTGCGTATAGAGAAAGCCAGACCATCGCTATTACTACGCTTGAAAAAATGCTTGAACATTCAGAAATCCTTGGGATGATTACCACTGTTATCGTGGGCAACTCGTCTACTTTTGACTATAACGGCATGATGATAAATCCGAGAGGATATAGATCGAAGTACGATTTAGTCAAAAAGGACAGCCGACAAGAAAGTCCTACTTATGCAGGGATGCAGCTATAGTACTAGTACTAGTTGTACTAGTAGTAGTAGTATTAGTGTTGAGAATTGACCAAATGCTAACCTTACCCCTTCTAATTAGAGATAGTTTCGCCAAAATTTGGTTCTCTTCCCTCGAAGTGTTTGCGCACAGGCGCGATTATTTGATTGAGATATCTCGCGGTAGCATTTTTTAAATCCATCGCATGGATTTTTTTCTCAACGTAGTCTCGCTCGAGCTCCTTAAACGTCGCGTATGAGATATCTCCACCGTATTTCTGGGGCCTTTCGATGATAATTTCATTGTTTTCATGAAATACAACGTACCTAACAAGCTCAAGTATTGGATTATTTTCAGCCGTACCTAGTGGGCAAAATCCCTTGGTAATTTTTTCCCTGATGGTTTCCTCATCATCATGGATTAGGATCCCACTTGCGGGATTGCTTTTACTCATTTTACTGAACGTTCCTGCATCACCAGACCCAGCCTCTGCAGACTGTGGCGTGAGAGGTTCTCCAAGACCCGGAAGCAAATGATGATGTACTGATACTGGAACTTTCCACCCTAATTTAGGAAATATTTCCCTTACAAGCATATGGATTTTTCTTTGATCCATTCCTGCATGAACGATGTCCAGCTCTAGCGCCTTAATATCAACGGATTGCATAGGTGGATACAACAGTTGTGCGATATCTAAGTTCTCTCCTCCTGTCCTGCCCATAATGGTGAGGGATCTTATTGTTCTCGGCAGACTTATGTATTTACTAAAACGTACTAAATCTTTCCAGTAGTCATTCGTCCTGTTGTAAAGATCGCTACCAAACTCTATTGATATGCCTGGACAAAAATATCGGAACGCCTCAGAGTAATATTCCGAAATCTCTTTGATTTTTACCCAATTCCCGCTAAGTTTATCATTCATGTAGGTATGCCAGTCTGCCAAAAAGACAGTGCATTGAATTTGAGCCTTGATGAAATCATTGATTTTGAAACCGGTTAGAATCAAGCTGCCAAGATGTAACGCTCCAGAAATTTCGAGACCGATGTAGTGCCTTGGACGAGAAACGGTTTCTAAAAGGCACCTCAATTCAGGTCCAGTAACCACCTCCTCTGTGGGCTCCCTTGAGATCAGAAATAACCGATCTTCTAAATCCATTATACAATTCGGGCGTTAAATAAAGCCTATTAGTTTTTGCATTGCTAATATTGGAAATGTTGAACACCTTATTTTGCGAGAGTCAACTTATTTGTTCCTAAAAGTTAAATCCTCTGTTATAAAAAGTTAAATGGAGTTCTTGAAAATATTTGATTGGTTGAAGACTAAGGCTACCTTCGAAATTGCTGCTACGACGCGCGCTAAGACCCCAACTACTACTAGCGTTGCAACTATTCCTCATCCTGGTTACGGAAGAACGAAAGTTCGGTACGACAAAAAGGCTGAATCAGAATTTTTTGTCGACAACTCTGCACTAGCTGGATTTACTGGAGAACGAATTCTGTATATGGCTGTTAGAGAACTAATTGAAAACGCGCTCGATTCTTGCGAAATACACCGGATTTTACCAAATATCTCTTTGTCCTTGAAACTATTGGATCAGGAAAATGATTTGTGGCTCATTTCATGCGAAGACAATGGTATCGGGATTCCTTCGGACAAAGTTCCGGTGGCTGTTTGTTCTTTTTTAACCTCAGCCAAATATGTCGAGAAGCAGCAACGAGGGCTTTTTGGGGTTGGCTTAAAAATGATTGCTGCTTTTTCTACCAAGGATACAGACCATCCTCTAAAGACTTGGTCGAAGTCAGTGGAAGAGGGCTTAGAATATTATTTCGAGCTCCGAACTGACATTGGCACAAACAAGCCAATAACCCTTACAAAGAAAATTCTGAGAGGCGAAGACAACCACATTAATGGCGAATCGGGTTTTAAAATTGAAGCGGTATTGCGTGCGCGGTTGTCTCCGATCACTAAGAATAAGATTTACGAATATATCAGTCAAACTAGTATTGTGAATCCATACGCCTTTTTGGTATTTCAGACAGATGAAGGCCAAGTAACCTTTGATAGAAGAACTAAGGTAATGCCTGAACCAGCAAAAGAGGTATTGCCTCATCCCGCGGATATGGATCTGAAAACTCTCAAGAAGGCAATTACAAATTTCATGCACCAAAAGACAACGCTTCATGGAGTGTTGAGTAACTCCTTCCAAAAACTGTCTGGCGGCAAGGCAAAAGAAATAATTTCAAAATCAAATGTAGATCTAAAGGCTGCTGACAAATACGATGAACATGAATTAATCAAGGTTGTTAACGTATGCAAACAGACAAGATTCCACGCTCCAAACACAGACCACCTGAGTCCAATAGGAGAGGAAATTTTGACTGCTGGGATGACCTCGGAATATGCGATTGTCACAACCAGGAATGAAAATGACAATCATACGCAGACCAGATTATCAACTAAAGTATTGAAACCAACGCTTACGGCTTACTCGTCTCGAACTTGTGTAATAAATAATCGTCCCACCGTGGTGGAATGTGGAATTGCATACGGCGGAGACATAAGTTCTTTTAAAATCTTCAGATTTGCGAATAAGATCCCCTTGTTATACGACGAGGGATCGGATGTGGCCAAAGAGGTAGTTTCCGAAGTGGAAATTAACAAAATGGGAATCTCTAAAAAGGAAGTGAAAGAGAAATTTGCCGGCGCAGATAATAAATCTGATAGGGCTGTAGAGTTTCTGCCACTACATATTTTCTTCCATATTTGTTCCACTAAAATTCCTTACAAAACCGCTGGCAAAGAGAGTATTGCATCTGAAGGTGATTTGAAGAGATACATGAAGGCTTGTTTGGCTGATCTCTACAGAAAAGTGAGCTCCCAAATTCGCAAGGAATTGCGTATAAAAGAGGCAGAAAGCCGATTGCGACTTTACAAACATTATATTCCTTTGATCATTTCTGCTATCTCCGAATCTATCAGTGTCGATACGCAGAAGCTCTCCGAGGCTTTCACTCAACTTGCAGAGAGACATGTGAGAGGCGAGATCACTGGGGTGGCTGTTTCTGAAAAGCACGATAAAATCACGGGCAAAAGAATTGAAAAAGAAGCAGACAAGTCCAACTTAATATTAAATGAAAATGGGCGTCAATCTCTCCCCCATTCTATGCGAATTCAACAGATTTTGAAAGCCCGTATCAATAGAAATATTTCAAAAAAAAATATCCCGAATTTAAGGGATTTGCAGAAGAAAGACCAAACGACGATGGATGTCTTCTATCGAACAAAAGGGAGAAGAAAAAAGTAAATGACTATCAAAGATAAACGTCATCGAGAAGTGATAAATAAAATAAAACTACTCATGGGTGATGTAGCTAAAGATCTGATGGTTGGAAGAATAATGCCAGTTTTAGATGTTCCCAAAGTAGGATATGACAACACGGTTTGGTCTGAAGACAAGAGGATGCTTACAATCGGCGGCAAGACCGTTCAAGTAAGTCCTGACAGTACAAAGAAAATTCCGACCTTCTCTCAATACTTGGTTATGGCCAACGCCATCAGAAAATTGCTTGATGAAGAAATGGAAAGTACGATTAGGGGAATGTACTATGCCACACTCACATCGGTAGGAGATGAGGAGAAGGGCAGACAAAAATTTTGGAACGGTCAGGAAAATTCTGATGATGCAATTAAAGCTATAGAACTGTTAACAGCCGTGCCGCGCGAGGAATTTTCGGTTACCTCTAAGCCAAAAGGAATGATATCTGGTCCTATTACTCTGCGTGTGGGCGGTGATATTATCGATTGTAATCTTGGAAGTCGGGCGACGTCCCAGCTAATCCCGACTAATATACGCGACGTTGAAATAGTCAATGTAAAGGCAGATTTTGTAATGGTTGTTGAAAAGGACACCGTGTTGAATAATATTCGGAAATCAGGATTTATTCAAAAGTATAACACAATTCTAATGACCGGCTCTGGAGAGCCCGACCGAGCGACGAGGATGATGGTAAAAACTCTGAATGAAGAGTGGAAGAAGCCTGTCGTCATTTTTGCTGACGCTGACCCGTGGGGATTAGGTATTGCTTTGCGTTACAAAATCGGCAGCGAGTCTTTGAGCTATGACAGCGATAGACTAGTAACTCCAGATGCCAAAGTGTTAGGCATGATGTTCTCAGACATTTATGAATATAACATCCCGGAAGTTGCAAGGCTTGATGCTTCGGAAGAAGATATCAATAGAGCGAATGATATGAAGAGGAAGCCCTGGCTGAAGGATAAACAATGGCAAAAGGAGCTAAACATTTTCTTGCAGCGAAGGGAAAAATGCGAGCTCGACGCATTCTTCAAACATGGGTTTAGGTTTCTCGCGGAGACATACTTGCCTCAAAAACTTCGTGCTGCCGGCTTAATCTGAAAGACACCTTAATTTTTATTTTCATGTTTTAGATTGATATCATAGTTGGCTAGTTTATCTGGTCTGTTCGCAGTATTTTTGGGCTGTGTTTGCCGTGGAGCAGATGGTGGTAGATATCGAGGAGTTCCTAAAGATCCAGGTACGTATATATGATTATGTAGCGATCATATCTCCTGTGCTACGCAACGAGATTCTTGGCAAGGAGGCAACGCTCTACACGAGGTTGCCTACTGGCAGACTAAGATGTACCGCATGCGCTAGGTTTTGTGAGATACCGGAAGGTAAAGTTGGCCTCTGCGGCGTCAGAGGCGTACTAGATAACAAGTTACGATTATTTGTCTATGGAAGAGTAATTGCTGGTCACATTGATCCTATAGAGAAAAAGCCGGTGACTCATTACAGGCCTGGCTCCTCAATTTTTTCTATTGCCACGACTGGATGTAACTGGCTTTGTAAATACTGTCAGAATTATGATATTTCGCAGCGGCGTAAGACAGAGGGTGTGGAGATGACCCCGGAACAAGTTGTCGATAGCGCCGTAAAGTACGGCGCTGAAGGAATTGCCTATACTTATAATGAGCCTTCAATTTTTATAGAATTTGCTAAAGATTGCGGTATTGAGGCTCATAAGAAAGGCATTTTTAATATCTTTGTATCCAATGGCTACGATACTCCTGAGTCAGTTCACCTAATGAAGGACTTTTTGGATTGCATTACCGTAGACTTCAAGGGAAGTGGTAAACAAGAATTCGTTCGTCAGTTTATAGGAATCCCTAATGCGGACCCAATATTCCAATCGTTGAAGAATATAAGAGACGAGACGACTATCCACACTGAAATTACCGATCTCATAGTTCCCAAAGTAGGTGATGATCTAGACTCTGCCAGGAAGCTCTGCAGATTCATTTACGACGAGTTAGGTCCAGATACACCGATTCATTTTCTGCGATTCCATCCGGATTACAAGATGATGGAATTCGAAAATACTCCGATCGAGACGCTAGAAAAACACCACAGTATTGCCAAAGAAATTGGCCTTAAGTACGCATATATCGGGAACGTCCCTGGCCATCCTTTGGAACACACGTACTGTCCTGAATGCAATCATATTGTAGTCGAGCGGTACGGATTTAGCATTGGCTCATGGAACCTTGATGCAAATAACTGTTGCAATCAGTGCGGATACCCTATTCCAATAATGGGGAAACCAAATAAAATCCACAAGAACAGATTCCAAGTAATTTGGTAGCCTGAGCGGTCAGCAGCATGTATCATTCAGTTATTGAAGGTGGAAGTAATAACAGAAAGTGGCAGGACTCAAGGCTATTCAAAGATTTGGCAAGTATGAAGTTGCTATACCTATTTTGGGACAGTTGACACATTGAAAAGTATGAGGTATCATTACGGGAAGGAAGAATAGTTGGAAAACATCTATTGAAAGTGAAGCAATAACACAGAAAATCAAAGATTTGTTTTATTCCCGTCTTATGCTCTTTTCTGCTTACATCACATACTGTCAAGCAAACCCCTGCTTGGTTTTAATATTTCATAATTTGTGGGGATGGGATGGGATGGGGACACATAGCGGACCATAACATAGAATTGCCATTAGACGATGAGTGGCTAACGAAAATATGGACTTAAATAAATAATATAAATATCTGACGTATTGACTGATATAGAGGGTAAGAATCGATGACTCTAGAAGCAAAATGTCCAGAATGTGCATGTAGAGCAGATTTGGACGATGAAATGAAAGAGGTGAGTTGCTCTCATTGCGGATTTCATGCTCCTTACGACGAATATATTGAGATAATGAAAGGTCGAGCTACCGTTATGGCTGATGACTTTCAAAATAATTCCGACAAGCGACCTTTTTAGTGCACAGCAATCATAGGAAATAATACTGATACTAAACATATTCATTCTAGGACTATAGTCTACCAAAAACTTCCCTTATCGGAGCATGTTAGCTCAGCGCCACAATTGCTACATCGAAGGTGACACGCTTGGATAGTGGTCATCTTGAATCGACAACGAGGACATTCTACTTCCTTAGATGAATTACCCTCGCAGACTCTAGACAACGCCTCCCGTATAACCTCTTTTAATATCCTAAGCCCAAAGATTAATTAAATGCGTTCCGTTCTTTCTGGATAGTAAGTTGGCTCACTTCAAGCTTGTGAT
>JBPYDU010000006.1:0-5509 GCA_051985995.1 Candidatus Nitrosopolaris sp. | reverse complement strand
ACAACAAAAATAAGAAGTGATGGTTGGTCCGATTGTAATGCAGACCAAGGTTGTTCTGTTTTTTCCTTTTGTTCTATTTTATGGAATAGCTCTGCTGTACAGCTTTCCTTCTAATGCTAGTTTGTACATTTCAGCTACGTAGGGGTTCTTTGCTGGTGTTTCTGCTCCTAATTCTACTAGGCGTGCATAAACTCGTACTACATATGCAAGTGCACCCATGAAAGCTACTACTACTCCCATGTTAAACATCCAATGGTTAGGGACTGCGAATATTTCCTCTACGAACCAGAAGTGCCACAGCTCATTAACTCCGATTGTGAACATGGTAGCAAGGTAGCCAAGAATGGTTAGCTTTAGACCTGTGTTCATTGAATTATTCGGACCTCTGAGGACCGGTACCCTTCTGTCGTACATTGCCACAAATCCCCATCCTAGTGGAAGGGCAATAAAGTGGCTGTATAACCACCAGTGAGCTGGAGTGAAGGCACTGTCTCTGATAGCTGTTTGATGTAAAGAGCCATCAACAAAGTTATCAACTTCTACAGATGCGGCAATTGACCCTAGCATTATGACCATGATGTATATCTTCTTTAGTCTCTGAATTTCTACTTCTTTTGGAATCAGCGCTGGCATTTGTGCCATTTTAGTTGTCATCCTATAGATTGAGGAATTACTATATTAACTTGTCATTCAAATATTTAGTATTATGATAAAATAATATTCACAAAATACAGGACTAAAATATTATACTTTAACTTATATTTGTAATCTTTGCAATTCATATAAGGTTGAAGACGTACTACATTAATGATAAGCAAACATGATGTACATGGTACTCCTTCCCTCCTCCTAGAACCACAGCAAAGCATATATCTTTCTTCCTTATCTGCTATGATAGTATAAAACCATGATGAAGTCTCAGACTTTAGCCGTGACGATCCTAGCGGCACTGACCGTTTTGTCGACTGGGTTTGCTTACATGCCACTAGCCCATGGACATGGTGTTCAGGCACAGCTTCAGAGTAGATTTGTGAGAATCCTAGATGAGTCATTTTCCGCTCAGACAGTCCATACCGGCGATACAGTTACAGTAACGGGCACTCTCCAAAGCCTAGTCAACACACCGCTTAGAGCTTGGTTATCGTTGTTCAGCGACTCAACAAATGCGGGCAACAGATGGGAATTTCTAGCAAGGGATCCGCCTGGGAACATCTTTACGATTAACCCACAACAAACGATACCTTATTCAATTACTGTGAGAGCGTTGGAGCCAGGTATATACCACGTGCACACTCAGCTCAACATTGAACACATCGGCCCAGGTTTAGGACCAGGACAAACTGTTCAAGTCACAGGTCCAGCCATCTTGAAACCGGTACCTTGGGGTAACGTTGCCTACCAGGTGATTCTGATCGGTGCAGGACTAGGCGTAACTTTCGCAACAAGGCCGTGGCAAGTCATCTAAAAAACTCAAATTTTTCCCCTTCATTTTCTTTTTCAATATTGATGCCTCCTTAGGAAAATTGTTAACTGGAACATACTTCAGTTTTATAGAAGACAAAAAACTCGCCTGTAATGGATTGAATTAATCCTCACGGCGAATCTCCTTCATCCCTGCCATATATTTTTGAAGCACATCAGGAACTTTAACGTTTCCTCTTGACGTTTGGTAATTTTCCATGATACATGCCATAGTCCTTTCCGTCGCAACGAGAGTGCTATTCAAGGTATGGACAAATCGGGTTTGTTCATTGATTCTGTCCCTGAATCTTGTACCTAGTCTGCGAGCTTGAAAATCAGTACAATTTGAACATGAGACAATTTCTCTGTAGGCATTCTGACTTGGCATCCATGCTTCGATATCAAACGTTTTAGATGAAGTCTTGCCCAGATCTGCGGAACAAAGTATGACTGTACGAAAAGGAATGCCAAGCTTCTCATAGAACTCCTCCGAAATTGCTAACATTCGGTCATGTTGGGATTCTGATTCTTCAGGCCGCGAGTAAACGAATTGTTCAACTTTTTCAAATTGATGCACCCTGAAGATCCCCTTCGTATCCTTGCCGTGCGCACCAGCTTCTTTCCTGAAGCATGGACTAGTGCTAGCGTAGCGCAACGGTAAGTCCTTTCCGTCTAAGATCTCGTCCATATGCATTGAAGCCATCGAATGTTCGGAAGTCCCTACCATATACAGATCATCGTTTTCGATCTTGTAGATCGTATCTTCAAAGTCTCCAAGTATTACTGCTCCCTCCATTGCCTCTTTTCTTATCATGAAGGGGGGTTGTGTGAGAGTGTATCCTTTTTCAGCTAAAAAATCAAGCCCATAGCTAATCAAAGCCAAATTCAACTTCACTAGCTCATTTCTTAAAAAATAAAACCTGGCACCTGCTATCTTGGCAGCGCGCTCTAAATCCAGCAATCCAAGCGAGTTTGCTATATCCACATGATCTTTGGGAAAAAAATCGAAACCCGCAACCCTGCCATGATATCTGAGAATGACGTTACCTTTTGCATCGCTCCCAATCGGAACTGATTTATCTATAATATTAGGAAGAGTCATCATTAATGCTCTGAATCTAGCGCCTACTGCTTTCTTTTTATGCTCCATTTCCAAAAGCTTGGTGCCGATTTCACCCATCTCTTCTTTTTCTGCGTCTGAACCTTCGTGAGCTTTTATCTTGGTTGATATTATACGTGATAGCTGATTTTTCCTGCGCTTAAATTCTTCAACTTGAACTATTAACTCTCTGCGCGTCTTGTCCAGCGCAATTAATTCGTCTAGAGGAAATTCAAATTTCCGGTTTTCTAACATACCTCTAAGTAGCTCTGGATTTTCTTTCAAGAGTTTCGGGTCAAGCATGCGAGATCACTTTTTGAGCCAGCGAAATATGCTCTAATAGCTCATTTACAGTATTTAGTAACGTTTCGAACCCAACATTACAATAGAGACGCAGAAGTAAATTATTATCACTCTCCCTTGGTGACATTTCTAGTGAGAGCCCATTCGGAAAATCTATGTTATCAGCTGCAAGCGACCTTAGTACAGCATACATCTCATTTTTTTTTATGAACCTTATTTGAATAAATGCAGATATTTCAGGCGGAGTTGTTGAATTTGGAGTCAAGTATTGCCCTCCTTACGCACGATATAAAATCTTCCAATTTGCGAGATGGGACTCTACATCCTGCAGCCGCCTCATGACCACTTCCTCTTCCGCCGACAGACTCCGCGCAATTCTTAACGATTAAACCTAGATTTGATCCAGATTTGCAACCAAGACATTTCCTACAAGAAAATTTGTGTAAGCCATCTCGGTTTCCTGTCCACACGGAGAGCACTCGATCACCAAGAGTGGGTGCTCCGCTCAGTAGGGAAGACACAGCCCCGAGCATCTCTTCGGCCAGCACATTCTCTGCGTTGACAAAAATCGATCGTCCGTCGTCAATCGTGCGCCATTTTTCAGCGAGAATAGTAGAGATCGACTTCGCAAGGATCGCTCGATAAGTATCGGCAACTTGTTCCCCTTCCGTCAGGCAGAGATACCTGTCGCCCAGACAGATTCCAAGACCTATACCTGCCTTTCCAGTTCTTCCACATGCATTCAGCAGCGTCGAAAATTCTCTAGCGTCTCGTAATTGACTCCTTAGATCCTCATCGACAAGTGTATATGTATAGCCTAACAGATTTTCTGTCAGGTACGCAGTTTTATATTTTGAATAGGTAGAGACAAATTTCACAATGGCGTCCAAGATGATACTCTTCTCTTCTTGCGGAATCTCAGCTAGTACGCGCCATCTGCCGTTTTCCATCATCTTTACTCCTGAATTCTTAATCACAGCATAGGCATTTTCCCTATTCCAAGTTATGCCGTCAATATAAGGGAATGATGTAGATGCAAGTGCTTCATGGAGCGGTTTCGTTTCTCGCCCGGTAAATATCAGGTCCAAGTCGACGGTAATTAGTCCGTGCGACTCAGCTGTCTTAATAATTTCTGAATTTATACTGATAAGTGATTTCTTATCCCCTTGGTCTTGGTTGTCTGATATTGCGGATACGGCTGCAATTGGTGAAAGGTCCCAGTTTCTCTTTTCGATCTGGTTTGCGAGGATGTACGCTAATCCTCCAGAAGAAACCTCCGATCCCCCATCGATGCCGTATTTGAATGGGTTGAAAATATGTGTAGAGTAAGGCTCGGTTAGCTCTTCGTTAGGAAGTTGATGGTGATCAATGATTATCCATCTATCACCAAGTGCATCGTTAAGCGCACCCCCCAAGCCTGTACCGAGGTCAGATATAATATAGAAATCGTGATCTTCGGATTTCATTTGCTCTATAACAGCAGGGGTTATATCAGAAATGGCTCTTATAACGCACTTAGCACCCAATCTCAATAAGGTCAAGGAAACAATACTAGCAGAGATTAGGCCATCTGCATCTAGGTGTGTTACAATGCATGTATTGCTGCCATCTTCTGCATTCGATCTGATCTTTTCACAAAAAGGTTTTGCAGCTTCATAAAGCCCTCTACCGTACATTGTGTGGTCTTACTCGAGCTGGGCAATGACTGAGGCATATTTCCAATCTTTGGGGATTTTCTCATTCCGCTTATAATATTTCGACAACCTGTGAATCTTGGCTTCGATTAATTCAAGTGAGCGGACGTTTCTGTGATCAGTATTATGAGTTCTCAAATGTCTTTGGAGGGCTAGAGCCTTCTGTACTAGTTGGTGTAAATCCTCGGGCATATCCTCTTTGATTCCACTTTCACTCCTTATTTCGGTTATAGTTTTGTCCATAATTGTCTTCAGAAGGGGTATACCATATTCGTCACGCATCCTAGTCCCGATCGAGCTAGGCGTAAGCCCTTCTTTAGATAATTGAATAACTATAGAAGAGAGCTCCGCTGGGCTCGAAGTGAGCCATGGTGGTGCATTTTTGGAATTGGGGCGAACAGAGTGAGACTTTCCTCGAGTGTGAGCATGGATGCGTGCCATTCACTACGAGGAGTTCGAACGGATATCTTAAATGTTACTGGTGTGATGTATCTCCCCGACTTCAACCTTAGAGGGTGCAGCCCTGGCAACTCAAGTAAATACCAAAAAGTTAAATAATTGCGCGGGGTAAGTATTACTTAAATATGAATAAGCTAATTTTGACGGCTACGGTAGGACTAGTTGCTCTGATGGGTACCGCATTTGCAATGCCAGCGTTTCAGCTAGCTAAGGCGCAGTATGCCGCGGCGCCAGGCGGAGGAGGGTCCGTCAGCATTGAACAACAGCTTAAACTGGCTAGAGAGAAAGTTACAAACGCACAGGCAGCGGGTGCGTATGGTTCGGGAACCAGTATTTTTGGCTCTGGGATCAATCTTAATTCAACTTTCGGCTTCATTATTATTATCGCTGTAATCTTCGGCGGCGTTGCAGGCATGTTCTTCATAAGAGCCAGAACCCCGAGAAAAGAGGCCACGACTTAAGCCCCCAAAATCTTTTTTATCTTAACGAACAA
>JBPYDU010000005.1:0-18818 GCA_051985995.1 Candidatus Nitrosopolaris sp. | reverse complement strand
GTAAGTTTAGCTGTAGCAATATGTGCAGTAGAGCCTGCATTAATTAAGCTTGTATCAAATAATTTGCCTGAAGTAGGATCGCTTGCATCCTTGCCATTTGTAACTGTGTGTGGAACGGTATCCTTATTGGTGATTTGGATTGAATCACCTTTCGTAACAGTCAGTGTATCAGGTGAGTATGCTGGATTGCCCTGAGTGGAAGCACCTTGCAGAATCGTTAATTTGGCTCCTATAGGACCCAAGCTCGAGGAGGAGGAGGATGAGGAGGCATTAGTGCTAGTCGCAGCAGGAGTGCTGCTAGGAACGCTCGCGCTTACGCTGGCTCCAGAAGTTGCTGCGCTAGAAGATGGTCCAGCAGAGGTTGCAGGAAGCACAAACAGTTGTGCACGCATGTTATAATGTAATAGTCCGCAATATTCCCTGCATTGGATGAGATACTGACCTGGGACGTCAAAGACGTTCCAAACTGTATTAACCCTCCCAGGAACAGCATCCGTTAATACAGCAAAGTCAGGAATGTTAAAGGCGTGAATAACGTCTTGAGATACGATCTCGAATCTGTATGGAACACCTTGTTTTACGTGCAATTGCCCCACCTCACGAGTCCCATCTACGTGCTGGAAGGTCCAAAACCATTGCTGGCCAATAACCTTTATAACTTCAGCATTTGGAGGAACGGCTTCTAGCATGTGTTCTACGTTCCATGAATCAGCTCCTATCCAGGCCAGTAAAGCAATAACTACACCTACGTAAATCCACTCGTACATAGCATGACTGGCCATACCTAAATACCGTCCTCTATACGGTCATGAGTAGGATGAGTTTTCTTGTTAGACTCTCTAAATTTCCATGCGACATACAAAATGCTTCCTTGAACAAGAGCCCCGACGACAAATGCAGCTACCATGCCCCTATAAAAAAGATCCCAAATAGCCACCCTCCTTAAAACATAGTTTTGAGGCGGAGTATTCGTCTGACCAAAGGCCAGGGATATGGTGACACTCAGGATCGTAATGGCCACGATAGGGAGTACAATGATAAGCACCGTACGCCAAATATTTGAATTAGAGACCATATTCACACTATCCTGCTTAATATCCATTAACGATTCAGTATATAATTTAAGGTTTTTGATAATAGGCAAAAATTTTGTCGATTTAAGCTGATGAGTTCTAATTATAACACTCACCTTACGTTGCTTTCAATTTTTTGAAAGGATAAACTGAAGTTATAAAGATGAATTATAAATTAATATAAGTACTTGCTAGAATCAGGATATCGTTCGCTTTAAATCTGGACTTTGTATTTAAGCTGGGCTGCATGAGGAGAGCAAGTGGATGTTCTGGCCAAGCCTCGAATTATGGACATAATATTTACTCACATAGGCCATAGTGACTCTAATAGCTATAATTGATAATCGTTCACCACCACAAATGCTTGCGAAAGCTGCTACCGACCAAATTTAATATTCTGCGTATTATTCGGTCAGGTATCTGTGGATACTCATTATGTTTACGCCCGAAAGTGAGAACATCTTACTTTCGTGCTTAAATATCGTGAGTGCGGCGTTGCGTATGTGCCAATGATACAAGGCCTTAGGACTTAGGTCAATCAGAATTGAGATAGCAGCCTTAATCGGATCAAGATGACTTATCATAAGTACATTCTTATCGTGCTCCCTCTCTACCACCTCATCCATTAAGGCTTTGATTCTCCCCTTTACCGCTGAAAAACTTTCAACACCATATTTTGAGAGCGTTGTTTCAGTCTCTCCATAAAATTTGAGAAATAGATTTCCATATTGATTGATCACGTCATCATAGTTCATTCCTACTAATTTACCGATCTCAATTTCGAATAACCGTTCGTCTATTACGTATGGAACACCTAATATTTCACTTACAATTTTGGCAGTTTCCACGGTGCGGATGACCGGGCTAACATAAATTTTTTCTATTGGTATGTGCTGAAGATACTTTGCAGTATCCTCTACCTGTCCTATACCGAATTCGGTCAGGTGTGATTCTACATGCCGTCCGACTAAGACCCTGTTAACATTATTGTCTGCCTGTCCGTGGCGCATAAAAATTAGCAGCGGCAAGTAATATATCCACACTCAAGATGAAATGTAATATTAATTTTAGCTGCTGTTGGTTGGTTGGTTGGTTGGTTGGTGGGCTTGATTGCTACCTATATTTTTATCCCAACCTACAGCAGCAAGGGTTCTGCTGGCTTTCCACTGTAAGACCAATGGCAACTTGCGATCAAGTTTTCTATTCCGAGATAGAATACAAGAGAAAATTTCCAGTCTTGATGAGTTACGGTTTATACCTGTATTCCAGTTCTGGTGTGCATTCCTAGTAATAGGAGATGGTTAGGCCTCTGAAGCGCTACCGGTCCTTAATAACTTTAATAACCAAATCCTTGTGAACCTCCTATAATGAAAGTGGGGCTGATAGGAGGTACTGGTGGTATGGGCGAGGGTTTTGCTTTAAGGTGGTCGTCTAAGCATGACATCTTAGTGGGGTCAAGAAATGGGCAGAAGGCAAAGGAGGCAGCGGACAATTACTCGAAGACTGCCAGAAGTTTCTATGGAGATAAGATGAACGGAAGCGTTAACGGTGGTGAGAATCTTGAAATTGCAAGAATGTCCGACGTGCTCATGCTATCTATCCAATACGAACATATCGAAGACACCTGCAAACAGATCTCAAGAATTCTAAAAGATGACTGTATTGTAATATCTCCAATTGTCCCAATGAAAAAGACAGAGATCGGTTTTGTCTATATTCCGATAGAGCAGGTGAAAAGCTCTGCTGCCGAAGCGGTAGCAGGTGGTTTAGGAAATAGATTTAGAATTGTATCTTCCTTTCACACAATTTCAGAAGCACGTCTGAAAAACCTAAATGAACGTCTCGATTCAGACACTTTTGTATGTGGTGATGATAAAGATGCCTTAATGACTGTGAACAACCTTATTTCCGAGATCGCTGGACTACGCCACATATACCTGGGTCCATTGTCAATTGCTTACCAGGCTGAAATACTTACCCCTATGCTTCTAAATTCAGCGCACAGAAACAAGATAAAAAATCCCGCCATCAGAATAGTATAAGTCCATGAGATTTCGGGGAGAGGAACGAAGTAGACGTGGAAAAAATTGGATGTCAGCAATGGGCATACTTTTCATCGTAATGGCAGTTATCATAGCCCTCAGAAACCTCTACTTCGTCACTGCCAACCTATCGTTTGGTTTTTATCTCGATAATTATACAAATTCACAAATCACCAATGAAAAATTTGTTATTGGGATGCTAGTTGTGGGTGGGTTCCTACTTTATTGGGGATATTTCAGAAAGAAAGAGGATTATGGGCCACCAGATGAGCATGAGAAACGTAGGTTCGATTACAGGTAGCAATTAATTTGCTACACCAAGAATGCACTAATAAAGTGTGGCGATATGCGACTACAGAAACAGAGGTTAGGGGCCGCTTTTTTCTAATTAGTCGGCCACACCAAAAGATGTGACAAATTAATATTACGTAAATAATTGTAACCATTAGTATGTAGAAACTCAATTCCTCTGTCTGAGACTATTAGTATATCAGCAAAGTTAAAGGCTCGGAGATTGCATAATGAGATATATGGATACAGTGGATAGGAGTGACAAACTCAATCACGAAGATTGGAAGGAGTAGAACAAGACCTTCTAAATTAGCTGCGAAAATTCAATCAGGATCAAAACGATCCACGGTTAGAGCTGTGAATAAACGCAGAATCAGACGTGCAGGCCTCAAAGATCTCCAAAGTAACAACAAATTTTTGTCAAACAAGAAACCCCAATTTAAACATCGATTTGCTAACAAGAAACATTCCAAATTAGGGATTAATGCGAAAGAGCAGAGAAATTCATATGGAAAAGGAAAAATCATTGCACGACCGGTAAAGAAGACTGCCTCCAAAAGGAATTGGATCGTTAGAATCATGGGACATGGCCAATTTGCCATTACCAATAAGGTACTAAAAAAATTGAGCAGGGTCGATAATGTTATGGTTCAAATGGTAAGTTATGATCGGCCTAACGATAATGAATTCAGAAAGTGCTTGGGTCAATTGACTGAAATTGTTAGGAAGTTTGGAAAGTCTCACGATAGCAAAGAAATGGTGAGATCTGACATTATTTTGCCAAGCATCGACATGTCTATTGACGAAGCCAAAAAGCTCTTCAAAGGGGAGGGCGTGATACCCATAACCTAAAGTGGCAAGTCCCAAAGAGGGTACCAATTGCTCATATCTTTCTCTAAACGCAGCTCCTGATCCACGGCCGATAATATTTTCATCTCTTGCTCAGTATCTCGATTCTTTTGGCCTACTGGTATGAATGGGTAAAAATTATTGCGTTTGTAATTGTAAATTAAATATTGGATACTCACGTTATTGTTATTGTCTAAGGTGTTGCTAAACTCAAAGACGGTTGCCAGTAGTTTATCCGCGAACCCTCGCTCATAAATGATGTCCCCTATTGAAGTTACACCCGCGAGTAAATCTTCCATTTTTTTTCCTTCAATAATTAACCAAAGATATCCATAAGTGTCAGTGATAATGCGATATGTGAGGTCAAAGTCTGTCCTACTAGCCCTTAGAAATTGTTGGATATCCTCCTTCATAGATAAAAAGTACATTCCATCGACTGCCTTCAAGCTAATTGCCAACCTGCCGGTGCTTTTCAGTCCTAGTTTAGTTTCTAAAGTTATGTAAGCAGAAGCCAAACCAAAAATGGTGTCCGAAGTCGACTTTGATAACAGACTGTTTTTTCTGAATCTATCAAAAATATTCAACTCATTGAAGCCTCCATCTCCATGAGCTTTTGTACTCGCTTTTCAACTGGGGGATGAGTAGAAAAGAGGTTTCCGATCGTACTACCCGATAATGCAGGCACGATAAAAAACGCATTCAAGCCTTCTACTTCTCTTAAATCCTTACTAGGGATGCGCTTCATGGTCCCGCTGATCTTTAACAACGCATTAGCCAGTTTTACTGGCTTACCGGTCATTTGGGCTGAGCCTCTATCCGCCGCAAACTCCCGGTATCTCGAGATCGCCCTTATAATCAAAAAGCTAACGACCCAAGTTAGCATTGCTACCAACAATATAATTAGCATCACACCCCCGCCGTTTCTATCCCTGCCTCCATATCCATACCCTCCTCCATAAAGGCCACCATAGAATCCAAATTGCATAAGATACCATGCTACTGTTGAGAATAGACTTGCAAGAGTAAGTACAAGTGCATCTCGATTTCTGATGTGCGTCAATTCATGAGCAACAACGCCTTCTAACTCCTCTTTGTCTAAAATGCTTATCAAGCCCCTGGTAACCGCTACCACTGAGCTTTTCTTCCCTCTACCCGTGGCAAAAGCATTTGGCATAGCTGTCTCCACAATTGCTATCTTGGGCTTTGGCAGATTATTCCTAGCAACAATTCTTTCGACCAATTCATGCAAATCCTTCTCTTCTTCCCTCGAAACAACTTTGGCCTTTGCGCTCCACAAAACTATTTTGTCTGAAAAATACCATTGAGCTAAAATCATTGCCGATGCAATCAAAATGATCGGAATATATCCTACCCCCAAGTATGCAAGTACGCTCAGAAAACCTAAATACAAGAAAGTAAGAATTGCAAAGCTAAGCACCATTCTGACGGTTAGGCCGGTGTCTCTCCTCTGCCACGCAGGTTTAAGCGACGACAATTGCGCCAATAATTGATACGTGCAATCCGCTTTTAATTATTTGCATGATTTAGACATAAAGCTCTCTAACTTGTTCATTGCCTCTTCTAGGATCGATATTTGTGGCAAATAGACAATTCTGAAATGATCTGCACCGTATTTTTTCCCGAACCCTGAACCTGGAACGGTCAAGACACCAGCTGAGTCAAGATAATTCAGCACGAAATCCCTGTCATCCTTCCACTTACCACGCAGTTCGACTTTAGGAAAAACGTAAAATGCACCTCTAGGTAAGTTACATGAAATTCCATCTATGGCATTCAATCTCTTTACGATATAGTCCCTCCGTTCACGTAGCTTGTGAACCATATCTCGTATATGCTCTTGAGGCCCACGCAATGCTTCGGCCGCAGCTAGTTGAACCGGAAGATTGGAAGATATACGTACTCGTGCTAATTTGGCTACATTTTCTCGAAGAGGGTCGAGCTTCCTTGATTCAGCGTTCAAACAAAGATAGCCACAACGCCAACCTGTCATAAGATATGCTTTGGAAAAACCGTTTAGTAGAATTACTGGTGCATCCCTAGCTACCTTTCCAATTCCTGTAAATTGTTCGTCAAAGATAATATTGTCATATATCTCATCACAAATAACGTAGAGGTTATGTTCTGCAGCTAAGTCTACGATTTGTTGAAGCCCTTTACGATCGAAAACTTCTCCAGTTGGATTATTTGGACTGATAATGCAAATTGCTCGGGATTTAGAATTAATCTTCGAAGCGACATCCTCCACATCAGGACGTCCATCTCGATATAACTTGAATTCAACTGGTCTTCCTCCATAGAACTTGGTATAGGACGCATAGGGAGGATAATGAGGGCCAGGCATGAGAACCTCAGTCCCTGGATCCACAATTGAAGCCAATATCATGTCAAGACCTTCTGAAACGCCGTTCGTAACCAGAACGTCGTCTTCATAAAGATTGAATCCTTTTTGGGATTCCTTTTCTACGATGGCTCTTCTTAATTCTGGGGCTCCCTCCGACTCCGCGTAATAATTCCGGTCATTGGATACGGCAGCTATTAAGGCTTCCTTGATATGGTGAGGAGTTTTGAAATCGTACCTTACAGGATCTCCAATGTTCAGATATATTAGTGGCTTTCCTGTTTCTTCATATCTTCTTGCATAAGAAATTATATCTCGAATGACATATTCTACACCAGATGTTCGTTCGGATACTCTCAAATGCGAGGACCAAGTATTATTCTTTTTTACTAAAATAAATGGTTATGTCCCATTTTTATATGCCACAAATAGAATGATCAGGTTCTTACTGACTGCCGCAGGTGCAAATAACATCAAAATTATCACTATTATTAAACTAGCAAAAGTGATTTAAGGTGCAACGATGGGTACTTATCTCGCTAGCCATATTGAAGGTTTACGGGCCCGGAGGGCTTCGATCCCTCGATCTGCGGTTCCGAAGACCGCCGCGATATCCTGACTACGCTACGGGCCCAAGCAAGTGTTCAACCCGTAATCCCTTATATCAATAGATCTTATACGAAGAGTAGCTCTTACGATATGAGTTAATCATCGGGTCTGCTTTAGGTTCCTACAATCCATAAGTGAGTTCGTCATATGATCCAATATGAGTTTCTTTGGTTCTATCTAAAAAAGTGCTCTTAACCGAACAAAAATCGAGTTTTCTTAGGGCAAGTCTTTTCCACATTGATTCTTCGACATGGATAATGGCAGATTCATCACTTTGTATCGAGTCCGTGTGGCATCAACAAACATGTTTTATTATGCTAGATTTCAAAAACTGTGTTTTCAGAACCTGCATTTTCAGTCGCCTTTGGATTTACCTGATCTATTAGCTTCGAGAGCTCGGCAATCTTTGGATGAGAAAGTAATTTATTGATTTCCTCAAGCTCTTTTGAAGATCTCACGACAACGCCTCTTTTCTTGGTTACAGCTCCAGAAGCCCCAACAGGATTTACTTCTATTGCTAGTGCTGCCGGTCTACGCTTAAAAAAAGGTAATTTCAATAAGAAGACCCCTGGGATACTAGTTGCTTTTTTCTCCCAATCCTTACCGTTTTTCAAAAACTGATTTAGCCTATTATCAGTTGATATAGAGCCTAACCCCTTTACCCAGAATCCCAATACGGTGCGGCCCCATTTTTAAGCATTGCCATTTCAGTAAGACCTTTCGCTACATATTTTCCTCAGCATGGTCAGGTAAGAAAATTTTAATATTAACCAAACTTGAATATTATAGTGAAAGGATTTGATGCATGAACCTCCAATCGTTACGATAGTAGGATCCCGGTTATTAGACTCTGCCAGATGCCTTGTGTCAGATGTTAAAATGAATCATTAATGTACAGATGATTACCTTATTCAGTGTTGCTACTGCCTACAAATACCATATGTCGCCCTGTCCAAGATTTAATATTTATCAGATAAAATGAAATGATTTCACACCAATACCTAAGGGTTAAAATTTCAAATAAAGGCAACAATATTTCTCCTGTCTTTTGTACGCCGGATAAGGATCTTTTGTTATTTTCCAATCTTATTAAAGAGTACGATCTTGCGGCGAGAGAGAGAAAAAGCAAGGGGTTGCTAACTGATAGGATAAGAATCATTGAAACTGCTTGTGGTGATGCTAGACTTGTGAAAGGGATTTGTAGCTTACTAGATAGAAGGTGCAAATTTGTAAATACTCTTGAACAGAAGAAAAACACATCAGGTCTTAAACAGGAAATTCCGGAAGTTGACTCCAAAATTCTCAGAAGAAATTTATTCGAAGAATCGGCCAAACGTGAGCTGGCGCTTAGCACCGATAAGAGAAATCAAATCGTACAAAGTATTGCGTCACGCTTGGGAATCGATCATGATTCGTTACAAAAGCTGATTTGGAATGATTTAGATGAAAATTACCGTCTACAATCGTTCTCTGGTCTACAACCTACTGATTTGGTGGCATGGTACAATTTAGCAGTAGTTCAGTCTCTTTTATTTAGTTGCAATAATCTAGAATTTTCGCTTGTAGGAGGTGCGAATTGGAAAGCAGTTTTACGTAACGTTAAAAGATATGGTTTGATGTACAGTATCAGGGCCCAAAAATCAGCAAATCATGGTAAGTCTCTGGATGATAAAATTTTCTGTTCTGTAGATGGGCCGCTTAGCATCCTTAAGATGACCGAACTCTATGGAACAGCTCTAGCAAAATTAGTACCTTCCATACTTCATTCAGAAGATTGGTCGATGAAAGCATGGATTGTTAGGAAGTCAGAGGGCTTAGGAAAAAGAGTATACGACTTCCAACTTAATAAAAATATTGCTCCTATAATGTCATTGCCCTTTCGTTATTCTGACCCCTCTAATCCAGCTGGCACTGTCTCAGTATTTGACAGTGGCTATGAGAAAAAATTTGCAACTAAATTTGAACGATGTCGGACCGATTGGACTATAAGAAGGGAGCCAGATCCTATCATATTGGAAGATGGGAAAGTATTCATCCCAGATTTTCTATTTGAAAGACAAGGCCACAAAATTTACTTGGAGATAATTGGCTTTTGGACTCTGGATTATCTAAAACGAAAAATGAATAAGCTATTGCGGATACCCTCAGGGCAAGAAAATCATGATAGCATCTCCTGCGATTTATTCGTCGCCGTAAATAAGGAGTATCTCACAAATTCAGCCTATCAGGATGCGCAGCCAGAATTGCAGAAATTGAGATTATTACTTCAGAATGATCACCTGATCCTTTATGAAAAGGGAGAGGTGCCACTAAAACAGATTTTATCTTACCTTAAGATATTGAATAAAGATTTGGTTGTTAGACTCGCAGATGCTTTCTCAAAAGAAATTCTAGTTGAGGTTAATCGTTTGATTGGAAGAGACGGCGACAAAGCTAATTGCGAGAAATGTCCGAATGGTATGATATCTCTTGCCGATTTAGCCGCGCGATTTAATGTCCCCGTTGAAACTGTACATGTTGCCCTTCAACGCGGCAAGGCAGGAAATCTATTTCAAGACAGCTCCTACCATATATTGGGACAGTATTTGATAAGTAAGGACAAGTGTGCGGAGCTACAGACCTACTTGCTCAATGCCAATACTTTGAGTGATGCTTGTGTGATCCTAGACAAGCTTGAGATACCGCAAATTTGCCAAATCGATCTCCTCTCTGGATTGGGGTATGATGTGACATGGAGAGGTATTGATGTAAATAACGCTACTATAAAGAAACACCATGAAAAAGCAGCTTCCCATAATTTGTAGCGGAACACGAATTTTTCCAGGTGGGCTGGTACTATTGCGTATATCATGTCTAGGAATATTTTTTAGTCTAGCCTCAACATTGATTGTGCAATTTGAGGGGTCGTTGTCTAGCTTGGTATGATGCCAGCCTCGGGCGCTGGAGATCGCCGGTTCGAATCCGGCCGGCCCCATGGACTGGAAGATGATAGCCTGGTTCTCCTTGTCCATAGCAACCTTTGCAAAATGAAAGTCGAGTTTTTTATCCTTGGGTATCTTCTTGATTTAAATTATCCCAGACCACTGAAATTGCTATGTCGGAAGCACAACCGCAACAAAACCCACAGGCTCACAAAGATGGTCCACGTGACGCAGTATACATAGGAAAGAAACCTTTAATGGCATATGTCACATCAACTCTCATCCAACTCGCAAACCAACCTTCAGTAACCATAAAGGCACGAGGGCTAAGTATTGGCAGGGCAGTAGATGTTTCGCAGATTATCTTGAAAAGGATGGAAAATGCTGGCTACAGGGTAGGCGATGTCAGAATTGGCTCAGAGACGGTGCAGTCAGAAGACGGCAGAACTAGAAATGTCTCGACGATCGAGATAGAAGTAAAACGAGTATCATAAGGTCCTTTCCGACCCTTTTTGTTATTTGGATCTGAGTTAGGTATAGCAGATGGAGAGAGTGGCCGCCATCTATCTAGCCCATTTAAATCCATTAACAATCACCCATACTAATATCATATCGCTTCTTTTGCGTGATAACTACAAGGTGTACATTTACCCTGTCAGATTTTTAAAAAACAATATGGAGATTAACACGCGCAGCTTTCCCTTTCCTTACAAAATAAGGAAGGCGATGATTGAAACGACATTCGGAAGCAATGATTCTATAGTCATATCTCCAGACTACTCCCTAGAATCACCTTTCATAAGATACATCCCCCCATTAATCTCCCCTTACTCATGGACATTGAGGAATCAGATACTGAAGAATATTAGAGAGGATAAATTCATATCTTACACTGGTGATATCGCCGAGAGAATAACTTTGGCATTATTTCGGCTCAAGCCTGTAAAGGCACGTAGGCTAGTCGGTTCGGCTTCAGATGTTAAGGAGCTTATGTACCAACAAGCCATAAATGAATTCGAGGATTCTAAAGAGTTAAAGCATCCAGAAAACAATTGGCGGAAGAAGGTACCAAATGGCGTAGTGAATCTAATCGAACGAAATTGGCATATAATAAAAAACTACGCAATTTCATCTGATGACACTCTAAGGATCTTGGGAATGAAGATTCCCAAAGAAGGGTTCATTTGACTTAGATTTTTATTATCGGCGGGGTGACTGTGCCATGGATGAGAACAAAAGGCGGTGACTTCATTTGGTTTGATGGACGATTTGTGAAATGGGAGGAAGCAACCGTTCCAGTTACTACACATGCTCTGCACTATGGCACATCCGTGTTTGAAGGGATCCGTGCATATCCATCAAAAAATAATCTCCACATATTTAGATTGAGGGAACACATGGAAAGACTTCGTCGATCTGCTTCAATCTATTCAATCAGAGTTGACTACTCAGCATCAGATTTAGAAGAAGCGGCGATAGGACTGCTCAAGAAAAATGGAATCAAAGAGTCATGCTATATCAGACCAATGGCTTTTGTAGGACAACATGGCATCGACTTAAATGTCACAACTAGATCGCCGACTCATTCTATCATTCTAGCATTTCCATATGCCAAATATTTTGAGGAGGAAGGAATTAATAGTTGCGTATCTACCTGGAGGAGGATAAATGATGCTTCTACGCCTCCAATGGCAAAGGCTGCCGGGAATTATCTTAATTCAATCCTTGCGACCCAGGAATGCAATAGAAACGGATATCACGAGTCAGTCATGCTGGATTTAGAGGGCAATGTCAGTGAAGCGGCCGGCGAAAACATTTTTGTCGTCAGAAATAGCAGAATATACACGCCTCAACTTGGTGGCTCAGCTCTAGACGGAATCACCCGAGACACTGCCATAGTTATTGCAAGGGACTTAGGATATGAGGTAATAGAACGTACCATACCTAGGACTGAATTATATATCGCAAGCGAAATATTTCTCACAGGGACAGCAGCTGAAATAACTGCAATCATTAATATTGATGGCCGAGCGGTAGGAAGTGGAAAGGAAGGCAAAATTACTAATCAAATTCGTACGACCTATTCAAAAATTGTGACTGCAGAGATTGGGGACTACTCTGGCTGGTTAACTCCAGTATGGTAAAAATTGAGAAAGACCGGAGAATCGCGGTTGTAGGGGTTGGGGGATGGGGAAAGAATCATGCAAGGGTTCTCCACGACATGGGTGCATTAGGAGCTATATGTGATCTAGACGAATCAAGGTCGATAGAACTCGCAAGACTCTATGATACTAACCATTATTCCTCCCTTGATGAGATGTTTCAAAGCGAATCTTCATTGGAAGCAGCGGTCGTGTGTACGCCGACCAAAACCCACTTCAGCTTGGCAAAAAAAATAATGGAAAAAAAACTTCATGTTTTCGTAGAAAAACCGTTGGCTTTCTCGTCGGCTGAATGTGAACAAATGATTGACATAGCAAGAGAGATGGGCGTCATTTTGACGTCTGGCTACATCGAAAGGTTCAATCCAGCAATTCAGCACGTCAAGCAGCTTATAGATACTCGCAAATATGGCGATTTGATAATGATGGAATTTCACAGAGAAAATCGGATGCCCTCACATATCCGAGACGTTGGCATAATTTACGATACATCTGTCCACGATATTGATACAGCAATGTACCTTTTCGATAGTACACCTCAAGTTGTTTTTGCAAGATCAGGCACAAAGTTTCACTCTTATGAAGATTTTGCAACGATCATGCTCGGCTTTGATGAACAAAGAGTTGCAATTATTGCTTCAAATTGGATTACTCCTAACCGAGTACGAAAATTTAGCGCTGTTTGTACCGAGGGCATAATAGAGGGCGACTATATTACGCAAGGTGTTAAGATAGATCATGGAAGAGCAACAATAATCCCCCGCGCTGACAAATTTCAAGAACCATTGACCCTAGAAATACAGAGCTTTCTTAATGTTATTTCTGGAAGAAGTTTGAAATTAGTAGTGACACCTGAGGATGCAACAAATGTTACGAAGGTTGCAGAAGCAGCCCTTCTTTCTGCTAGGACAGGCTCGCCAATTTATATGGATTTGAAATTAAAGTGAAGAAATCAATGATCGATATTTTAGCGTGTCCCATCGACAAGCACTATCCTTTAGAGTTGATCGAATTAGATGTCCTAGCACAAGATGATCAAATGGGCGAGGTGGTCATCAATGAAGGCGTGCTCTTTTGTGACAGATGTCTTAGATACTACCCTATTATTGATGAGATCCCAATAATGCTCCCTGACGAGTTGCGTGAAAAACGCACAGACATCAAATTTTTACAGAAATGGAAAAATAGGATTCCTGACAAAGTTATAAGTCACGGTAATCCTTGGCACTTATAGAATATTTATGAATACCAATCACATTCAAAATCCCGTGATTAACTATGTCTCTAAATCCGCTAAAATTGGGCAAAATGTCAAGATTTGGCATTTTGCCTACATAGGCGATGACACTAGAATTGGTGATAACGTAATGATTGGCTCGCTAACTCACATTGATTATAAGGTGACAATCGGCGAACAAAGTAGAATTGAGGGATCAGTCTATATCCCCCCTTTAACGACGATAGGAAAAGGCGTGTTTATAGGGCCAGGTGCCACGTTCACAAACGATCCATATCCCATGAGCCCAAAAATGAAAGGGGTTGTTGTAGAAGATGGGGCTATTATTGGGAGTAGAGCTGTGATTAAACCGGGAGTAATCATAGGTGAAAAAAGTGTTATAGCTATGGCGGCAGTAGTGACTAAAGATGTGCCCGCACAAATGGTTGTGATGGGGCACCCGGCGAGAGTCAAGTATACAAGGGAAGAGTACAACAAGAAACAAGCACAATGGCTATCGTCGAGTTAGAGGGAAGACAGAAAGGTTAAACTAACTCCCAAAATGGCCGAAGCCATCTGTTTAGCCTATTATCTCGCAAAGAGGATTAGCCTTCATCATGATGAAATCCGAGTTGTGTCTACTTTTAGCTGTAACTCTCATGAAATCTGTTCTAGAGCAAGCAATCACGATTCTTACTTTTTCAGTTGGGTAAAGATCTAAAGCAGCGGAGGTTTGCCGTTCGACATCCCCTATGTAATCCTTTAATTTGGATTCGAGAGTCGATAAAAGTTCTATCTTGTCACCCCGCATCTCATTAGGGTCCATGGTCCAGACTATTACAACCTTAGTCCTGCTAGCTTTCAAATCCCGTCTCTTCAAGAGTTCACGCATCCTATCTATCAGGTGCTTAACGTAACTCTCTGTTCCCTTAATGCTACCGTTAACCAAATACATTAAAGGCCCAGCACCACCCAAAGAAGAGCCTATAACTCTGAGATCGTAAAGGCCATTTGCTATGCTATCGAGATATAGGTCACTAAACGCTCGGCGTATGGGCTCGCTTTTGTGATTGGAGTCCCTGAAGTTCTTACAAATCTCCAAGATGCTTGCCATTTGAGCGTATTGCCCTAAAATACGAATAGAATGTAAGAATTCTGCTGAAACAATGTCTATATAGCTAATTTTAGCCTTAACATCAGCATCGAATAACATATTCGAGATTTCGGGATCTTGTTTCGATTTTAAGGATCCAACGATCAATTCGGGATATGTGTTAAATTCCTGGACCAACGGTACATAATAGTAGAAAATATCTTCGCCGACGCTCATTCCTGTGATATGCTCGACAAGCGCGATGTTTTCACTATTTCCACCTATGCCGGTTGGCAGAGAAAAAATTATGGACGACCCTTTTTTCATTGCCTTCATGGCGTCCTTAAATTTAGAGGCGACGTCGGCTTTTACCTCTTGGCCTATTTTTCGAATTTTGGGAGCAAAAAAAATGTGTGAAGCCTCTCCTATTGCTACGTCAACCGGCTCCAAAGCCAGAAGTGGCTCATCTTCAATTAAAGAGCTAACGTCAGGGTATGTCCTAGCTATATCAGGTTTGAGGGAGATCGCAATACGGGCTGCTTCATCTATTAGAGAAACTTTGAAACCTTTGATCGCCATTATAGAGGCTAAGCGATAACCCTCAGTGCTAAGTCCATATACGGCTACCGATACTTGGGTAATACTCCCAGTCATATTATCGAATACCCCCTCTCAATATTGCTACCGGAATATTTTCCCTCTCCTGGCCTATCTAAAGTGTGGTTAAAGAAAGGTTTTTCCATCCCCTTTTTACTAATCCTTGCCATAGTTTGAGAATTTGGTTCGATATTTTGACGCCGAAACAGGTAATGTTCTTTTCTTCAGCAGCAACACTGCTGAATGATTACGGCCATGAATTGCTAATTACATCCAGACATTACAGAGAGGCAGAGGGCCTAGCAAAAGTGAAGAATCTTAACCTTGAAATAGTTGGTAGACACGGCGGGGCAGACCGGTATCAAAAGTTGCGAGAAAGTGCCAAGCGAATTTTTGATCTATCGCATTTGGTAAATAGATTTGAACCTGACTTGGCTATTACTTTTTGCTCACCAGAAGCATCGCGTGTGGCATATGGGCTTGGGGTAAGGCATATAGCATTTAACGACTCTCCCCATGCTAAGGCCGTCTCAAGAATTACTCTGCCTCTCACCGATCATCTATTTAGTCCTTGGGTGATTCCCGTTAATGAATGGCTTCCATATGGGATCTCGAAAGCCAGAATTACAAGGTATAGGGGTTTGGATCCAGTCGCATGGCTCAAGCAGGAAACACGGCAGCCATGGTCTTCGTTGCATATCGGGTCGGGAAAACTTGGGGCCAAAAGGAGAAGAAAAATTCTGATCAGGCCAGAGGAGATAAACGCATCGTACATAGCCGACAAGAATCTCAAAAATCGCGTTTCTATGATCGACTCAGTCGTGAGTCATTTTCATAAAACTACTAAGATCATAATATTAGGTAGGTACGCAGAACAGATCCAACAATTGGCAACACGCTACGAAGGAAAGGCCACAATACTAAAAGAGGTTGTAGATGGCATCAACCTATTGTCCTCTTCAGATGTATTTATTGGAGCAGGAGGAACTATGACTACTGAGGCATCGCTTCTAGGAGTTCCGACTATATCTATTTCACCATTCCGGTTTCATGTAGAAAAGTATCTTGTAAATACAGGTTTGGCAGTGAGAGCAACGGATCCAAACACGTTGGTAAGATTAACAAACAAAATGCTTACAGACAATCATTTCATTTTACAACACGCGAAATTAGCTAAGAGCATTCTTGATCAAATGGAGGACCCAATACATAAAATGATTTCATATTTAAGATTGAACGAGTAACATTCTAAAGATGGAGTCATCTATCCAAACCAAGCCCGGAAGCCCGGTAGTGGAGTGAATTCTGCCGAATGTAGTGGCCAAGCATAGAGGCCTTTGGAGCCTTTGACCCCAGTTCGAATCTGGGCCGGGCTATTATCATTAACTTTTTTTGGTCATAAAAAGGAGAGACACTGCGAGTCTTAATACTAATTGGTGCTTCGGAAATCCCGCGGTAGGAAAGCTTTTAGGTGATAGCCCAAATCGGTGTAAAAGTGCGAGTTTTCTCAAAAGTATCCACAGGCAAAATTATTATTATTATAACTTGGGCTTACGAAAGATTATCTATTTATTCTATATTCTTCTCCGAGAAACGTTTGGCCAATTGAGTGAGTTTCTGAATGGCTTCGGTTACGGATCTTTTTCTAATTGAAACCCGTTCGTGGTACTCCAACACTCGGGCCCGTAGAAGCTTCACTCTAGCCCGTACTAGATCCGGATTAGGCGAACCCGGGGACTGTCTTAATGAAATCGAACGGTTGGGAGTCATCCTCTTAATCTCACTAAACACTTCTTTTGCTTCTACCTTACAGCCAGTCTGCGCCAATACCATCTTCACATCTTCTATAGAAATCATCCTGAGTGGTTGCTTCTTATTGACAGCAGATTTTTGCACCAAGATGCCCATAATTCTATGAGCAACCCTAAAAGCAATCCCATATTTCACACACAAGAGCTCAGCCAAATCAAACGAAAGTGCGTAACTATTATTTGAAGCCTCGAACATTTTTCCTTTGTTTATGTTGATAGTTTTAACTACAAAGGTCATAACCTTCAAGGAACGATTGATAGTGGAACCAATCCGCCACACAGGGGGCTTGAGCTCTTGTAAATCCCGGCTATACCCTGATGGGATGGACTTGATGATACTGAACATCGCAAGCAAATCTCCTATTACTCCCCCAGACTTTCCCCTTAAGAGCTCAAGGGGGTCAGGATTTTTCTTTTGAGGCATTGAGCTTGATGAAGAGCTATATTCGTCGGAAATCTCGATAAAGGCAAATTCGTCACTAGACCATATAATAAAATCCTCCGTGATTCTAGTTAAAGTGAGCATAATCAGAGCTAGGTTGCTTGCAAACTCGACTATAACGTCACGAGAACTGGTAGCATCAATGGAATTTTCTATTATGCCTCTGAATCCGAGAAGTCTTGCGGTAATTCCTCTATCTAGCTTGATCCGCGACCCACCCACGGCACCCGCCCCTAGGGGGGATCGATTTATCCGCTCGTAACATGCATACAACCTTTCGAAATCCCTGAGAAGAGAGTCAACATACGAAATGATGAAATGCGAAAAAGAGCCAATTTGGGCTTGCCTCAAATGGGTATACAGTGGCATAACTGTGTTGGTATTTTCATCGGCTTTTACTAGCAGCGATTGCATCAACACGATCAACAGATCACAAATTTCATTAATATCATCGCGGACTTTCATCAGTACGTCCAGGATAACTTGATCATTTCTTGAACGACCAATCTGTATTTTTCCGCCAATTTCTATACCTAGGTGCTCTATTACGGTAGATTCAATAGATTCATGAATATCCTCTGCATTTTGTTTATTCAGAAGCTCAGGTTCGTGTATTAATTTATCTAACATAGTTAGAATTGCCTTAGTCTCATCGTCGCTCAATAGCCCAATACTCCTCAACATCAATACGTGCGCTTGGCTGCCTAGTATATCATATTTGAATATTATCTGATCATCTACCATCGAAGACAAAAAATCCAGCATATCTTTGTTTAGTGAACCCTTAGGCCTCGAACGATACATACGCAGCAAATAATGACAGAAATTTGATATTATAACAGTTTGTGTGAGATATTGATTCAGCTTGGGACCGACTCATGAATTCAATCGCTCAAAAAGCTAGTTTTGATATACAATAGTTATATATGGATATGACGAAAATTAACAGCGATGAGCCAAGATATTCAGCAAACACGAAGACAAATATTTGACGAACTCTCTAAAGTCGTAGATCCCGAAATAGGCGTTTCTATAATTGAATTGGAGCTTGTCGACAAAGTGGATATTCAAACGGGCAGGGTCAATATTGATCTGCACCTTACTAGTCCTTTTTGTCCAGCAGTATTTGGCTTTAAGATAGCTCAAGACGTACGCGACAACGTTTATAGGCTACAAGGTATCGAGGACGTCAAGATAAACGTCAGCAATCATTTCATGGCAGAGGCGATAAATAAACAGGTAAACGAAAGCAAACCGCCTCCAAAGCAGTAATTATATGTCACTTTCGAACTTTACTTTGTAAGTTGTTTTAACTCGGCAGGTTTCTTGGTGTGCTTAGTAAGGCTCATCATA
>JBPYDU010000004.1:0-41304 GCA_051985995.1 Candidatus Nitrosopolaris sp. | reverse complement strand
CATGATGCATGGTTCAATACCAAGAGGGGTCGGTGGCGCTTTAATTTCTTGATCGATTTCAATTGCTTTTGATGGGATATTGACATAGATAAAAATAAATTCAATAAAGAGGAAGCTAGCTCTTTTATTATGTCCATGAATCTAAATGGGTACGTGACTGGGACTAGGAATGTACTTTTTGCCACATCGTGATCAGCCAGTCGCAATATAAATCCACCAATTCACGTCGACGTTAAATAATATTCATAGATTATTCAGAACACACATGGCTATTAATCATTTATGATTCAACGGTTTGCGCAACGTAATTGGCATAGGTCGATTAGTTCTAAAATCTAAAATCTAAATATTATTTTAGATTTTAAGTATAAAATACGGCAAACCTCCTGGTTCTGTTACTTCCACTTTCCTAAAACGGCGAGCCAGAGTTTGGTGTCGCCCCTCCCCCACGCGGACCTTGGCTAGTTGTGTGTTTAGGGGTTCTTGACTTAAAAAGTACAAAAACGGCAACTGCTCCCATCATACCGCCGAAGACAAGTAAAACTTGAATGGGAAATCCTCCTGTAGCGGTAACTGTTCCTTGAGGTGCTTGCAAAGTAACTAAGGCGACGTCACTGTTCCCCGATTTTTGCGTCTTGGAGAATCCAGCAATCTGAATCTGTGCACTGGGGGGAGGAGTCGACGCATGAACGCCCACAGATTCTCCATTTATTGTTGCAGTTGCGTCCTGGGTTTGTTCCGTATAGGAACCTTCCCGCAGACTGCTCTCTCCAAGAGCATATACAGAAACTGCTCTAGAGCCCGGTTGTTGGCTGAATAGGCCGGAAGCACCCGCGATGCTCCCAGTTGGGTCAAATAAGAAGTGCCAGGAATCCATAGATGTTCCGATAGTTTGGAAGTTAAGTAACGGATCTAGCATAATATTCGCTGCCGGCGAATTCAAAAGTTGCTGGGCAATCGCGGGCTGTTTAACTTGGATCAACCCAATCGGAGCATTAATATTTACTTTCCCGTATTGCGGAGTATCAACTATTAATGGTTGATTAACCGATACACTCCTCCAAGCCAAATCAATGACTGTTCCTTGAGTTCCATTTTGTTGTAGAACATAATTAGTAATAAATGGTTTAAGATCAACCTTGTACGAGATCAAAGCTTGATTAGGCTCTCCTATTAGATCGGCTGAATATTGTAAAGTCGCGTTGACGATTCTGACTGGACTCTGTTTTTCATTTGCTATGTCTTGGTTGAATGTGGATATCAATTGACTCATCCCTCCGCTTGTTCCACTAAGCGTGAATCTAACATGTTCTACTTTGCCGTTAAACTGGTTTGATAAGGCGCCTCCAGGCTGGTACGAGAATGTGATGAATCTTACTGCAGTTAGATCGGCGGAGGTAGTAGTAATCTTTGGCGAAAGAAATACTGTAAATTGCACAGCGGACGCATGACTCATAAAACCTGTGATTAAGATAGTTGAAATAATGCAGCCTAGCAGGACTACACTTAGATTCACACAAGTTGTCTCATGGCGTCCTGTTTATAATCTTTATTGATTGCATGTTCTAGTTACTTCGCGATTATCCTTGATTGCCAATGTGAATGATATTGTCGGGTTAGCATAATATGTAAATTCCAGCCTGGGGTTAGCACAGCCCTAGGTCCGCATTTTATCCGAAAATTATACATTATGTACTAAATCATAGCACGTTAGCCATGATCACCGTTCTCGCCGGGGGAACTGGTTCCATCAAGTTAATTCGTGGCCTGGCATCGCACCAAAGCGATATAACAGTAGTTTCAAATGTGGCCGACAATATTTGGCTTTACGGCCTTTATATATGTCCAGATATTGACACGGTGATTTATGGATTGGCTGACATGCTTGATGCTGGACAAGGTTGGGGCATAAGACATGATTCATATGAATGTCTTCGTCAAATGCAGATGCTCGACCAGCCAACTTGGTTTAGGCTTGGAGACAGAGATCTTGCCACACATATCTTGCGTACAAGCCTTCTGAAGAGCGGAAAAAGTCTATCCTATGTTACAGAATGGATGAGAAACAAGTATGCTGTAACTTCAAGAATTATTCCTGCTACAGATGATCCGGTTGAGACGAAAGTCTTGACTGACAGGGGTGAAATGCACATCCAAGAATTCTGGGTGAAATACAAGGCCGAACCACCAGTTATAAGTATCAGATATGAAGGCGCAGAGAGGGCGAGAATTAACCAAGATGTGATTCACGCCATAAGAAAGTCCAGGTTAATTGTTATAGCGCCGGCCAATCCAATATCGAGCATAGGCCCGATTCTTGCCATCAGAGGATTCAAAGAAGCGCTTGTTGAAGAAAAAGAAAAAATTGTTGCGGTCTCACCGCTAATTGGGAACGTGGCAATAAGCGGACCAGCCATAAAGTACATGGAGGCGGTGAAATTACCTGCCTCTCCTTTTGGGGTAGCAGTAAATTATTCTGAATTTGTAACAAAATTTGTTATTTCTAAAAATGATCGAGATTCAGCTAGCCGAATAACAGGAATTGGCATGAAGGTTTACGAAACAGACATACTGATGAAAACTTCACATGATGAAAACAGGCTCGCGTCTTATCTTCTCTCACAAGTGAATGCTAGCTAATTATGAAGATATTTGCTCTCGTACCAGTGAAGAAGTTCGAAAGTAGTAAATCAAGATTGGGAGAAATACTAAGAGTCGATGAACGAATAAAATTGTCAGAGCTGTTACTTATCAACACAATAAGCGTACTTAAAAAGTCCTCTGCAATATCAGAAATAGTCGTAGTTTCAAGTGATGAGGGGGCAAGGGAAATCACTAGGAGAAGCGATGTAAAATTTTTGAAAGAGGTTAAAGATCACGGTGTGAATGCTGCAATTGCCATAGCGGATGACTATAGTTCAGAAAACGGAGCGCATGCTACTATGGTAATTCCTCAGGATCTCCCGTTATTAACGGCTTCCGATGTAAATTTGCTGTGCAGGATAGCAGAAACTCCAGAACGGTGTCTCGTTATTTGTCCTTCTATCCGGTTTGACGGATCCAATGCTCTTTTACGAAAGCCATCGCGATTGCTGAAGACACATTATGACGAAGATAGCTTTAATGCGCATATAAGAGCAGCTACACAACTCAGAATTCCCATCAAAGTTATTTTGTCACGAGGGATAATGATTGATCTTGATTCCACTGAAGATGTTAGGATTCTTATGAAAAAGCGGATAACAAATCTACCTGTTGCTTACTTGAAGTCCAAGATGAGAAATAGTTTGCTCGCAGAAGATCAAACAGTTAATTAAGATATCTTTGCCGAGCTCGTAACAAAACAAATTGCTGTACTACGTTCTTTATTTCTTTTTGTTTTCTTTTAATAGAAGTCTTGATCCGGAAGGGCAAGCGTAGGCAAGAGCTAGAGATCATGATACGGGCACTGATTTAAAAATGGGTCTCTAATTCTATTCAAAAACTAAAATTCAAAAGCGTAGCAATGATCTACTGTACAATCAACTTGTAAGCTTCCCAGAATTTATCACTAATGTAATGCAAATTGTCAATCACATATCCCGTTGACATAGACGCAGCAAATTCGCTATCTACTAGAGCTACGCCTACAGCTAACCCCTTCTTGTAAGTCTGATCTTTGACAATAACAATCCCATCTTTCTTGAAGGTGCCAAGACTTGTTATCCCGGGTCTCATCACTTTTGCTCCGTTGCAAACAAATTTGATTGCACCCATATCTACATAAACTGAAGGAAACCGGTCTAGCAGTTCTTGTTTGCCCAGAAACGGTAGTATGACTGACTCCCGCGTTTGGATTGCAAAAAAATTGTCAGCCTGTAGTAAGAATTTGCCTTCTTCGATCTCGTATACCTTGAAAGTCCTAATTCTTGGAATAATATCTTCGGGCCACTTTGCTCGAATTAGATCCATCAAGACGGCACTCTCTTTTTTGGACAGCATAGATATTTTCAAAGCTCTTGATCTAAAATATGTCTTGATTTAAAAGTCAT
The DNA here is from genome assembly GCA_051985995.1 of Candidatus Nitrosopolaris sp. Taxonomy (GTDB): domain Archaea; phylum Thermoproteota; class Nitrososphaeria; order Nitrososphaerales; family Nitrososphaeraceae; genus Nitrosopolaris. The sequence continues at coordinate 37,273 of JBPYDU010000004.1, read as the reverse complement.
CTTCGATGAAAAGTAGGAGCGAGATCGTTTACATGCATCATTTTCGTTATTCTGAATTCATTAGAATGATTATTTTTATCGGTATTATTGCTATGGATTAGGTTACGCATCCAGCTCCTTAACTCGGTTGCCGATAGGAATATATTCACAACCCATAGGGCCGCAATATCTTCCGACATATAGTGCCTTCGGCCGATAGAGGGCAGGCCTAGGAGCAGCTTCTGCAAACTTTTCTTCAATAACATGCGCGCACCACCCAGAGATTCTTGAAATCGCGAATATTGGAGTATTGAGATCCATCGGAATCCCCATGCTATAGTATAGTGATGCACTATAAAGATCGACATTCGGATAAATCGGCTGTTTATGGTGTTCAAGCATATACTTCTTCGTCGCATTCTCGACACGTTCAGTAATTTCGAACCACTTCGTACCCGTTTTACGAGACAGAATTCGAGACAAACTAGAAAGGACTTCTGCTCTAGGGTCTGTAGTTTTGTATACTGCATGTCCCATTCCCATGACTCTTCCTCCTCGATCTAATTTATCTTCTACCCATTGCTCTGTCTTATCTGGGTCTTCTATTTCAAGTAGCATTTTCATAACTTGGATATTAGCACCGCCATGTAGTTCACCAGACAAGGCACCGGCTGCGCCGCCAATCGACGCGTACATATGAGCTCGAGTGGAGGCTATTTCCCTGGCAGCAAAGGTGGACGCGTTGAAACTATGCTCGGCATGCAGTATAAGACAGATGTCGAATATCTTCGACTCTTCCTCGTTAGCATCTTTACCACGCAACATATAGAGAAAATTCGCTGCATGCGATCCTTCTTCCTTGGGACCGACAATCTGAAGTCCCTTTCGAATCCGATCCCACGTCGCAACAATTGTTGGAATCTTTGAAATGAGAACAATAGCTCTTTCGATATTAGCTTCCTTAAAATCATCCTCCATATTTACATCGTAGTCAGGAAGTTCGGAAATAGAGGATTGCAGAACATCCATCGGACGTGCTTTCACAGGCCGGCCTATCAAAGTTTTGAGAATAGGATCTGGTAGACTACGAGCTTCCCTCAGCCGACGACTAAAATCTGTCAAGTTTTTTGTGCTGGGGAGTTCTCCGAACAAGAGCAGGCAGGCCGTTTCTTCGAATGTTGAATGTTTTACCAAATCTAAAATATCATACCCACGGTAAATCAGTTTGCCGTTTTCGCCGTCTATGGAACAGATCTTCGTATCAGCAACCTCTATATTTCTCAAGCCGATATTTCTAGTATCCATTTGTATGTAGTTCAACAAGTTCGTATTTAAATTAATGTCGTGATTGTGCGTGGAAGTTCAATCTTGATTATTTTCTTTTTCTTTTTCTTTGTGAAGTTTATAATATAGAGCATAGAAAAAACACGAGGAAAAATATCAATAAAATTAAATAATTCTCACATATTGTGGAAATCATGCAGCCATCTAAAGCATCTGAAATCATTACCGATTTCATTTTTCGTGAAGTTAAAGAGCGCAAGTCCGAGGGCGTTGTGATCGGGCTTAGTGGGGGAGTCGACTCTTCCGTAGCAGCTGCATTGGCTGTTAACGCTTTAGGGCCGTCTCGAGTTTTCGGTTTAATTCTGCCCGATTCCAAAACAATTCCCGACCCTCGTGAAAGAAAGGATGCTTTAGATTTGGCAAAGGACTTGAAGATAAGACATAAGCTGATCGAAATCGGTGTTGCTAAAAACACCCTGGCAAGACAACTCCCTGCAGATAGGTTCGCCCAGGGAAATCTTTCAGTTCGGCTGAGGATGTGTATACTTTACTATTATGCTGCAATAAGGCAGCTAATTGTGATTGGAACCTCTGATAGAAGTGAATTAGAGTTAGGATATTTTACTAAGTATGGCGATGGTGCCGCGGATATCCTTCCAATCGGTGGCCTGTATAAAACCGAGGTTAGGGAAGTAGGTAGACACATGCAAATTCCACTTAACATATTGGAGAAAAAGAGCAGCCCCGGCTTATGGAAAGGACAAACAGCAGAAGCTGAAATAGGTTTACGGTATGAAGAAATAGACGATATACTTAGAAACTTGAAAAGAAATAGATCTCATCTTACAAAATTCAGCGCTGAAAAAGTACACACGGTGATTAAGCTTGTCGAAAAAAATAAACATAAGCGGTCTTTGCCTCCGGTCTGCAAGATATAAAATTAATTAATCTGTAGACGGAAGGTAACAGGATCGTCAGTCAAACACCCTTTACTGCTTCGTGTTGTCATACAAATCCTAAGGGAAATTGCTTTTTTACAACAGTTATTATCTCACAAATAGCGGGGTCAAGCCCCACTTGAGCTATTGCTGGCCATACGTGTCTTCTTTTCCTTTAAATCTGGACATCATAAACGGTTGGTCAAGGTGCATCACGTTGCTCATTATTATAGAAATAATCAATCCCAAGAGGAAACCACCGATTATGTCGGTGAGATAATGTTGCATCATGTATAATTTAGTAATGCCAATTAGCACTGGGAAACACCATATTAGTAAGCCGCCAATCCTGGATTTTCTATTAATTCCAAAGCCCACGACAAAAGCAAAGGCGGTTGCAATGGCAACATGATTGGAAGGATACGAAAAGCCGCGGGCGAAAGGTGCTACACTATCGTCTTCCAGTACAAAATATTTAGGGAGAATCACAGTTGTTTGAAGCCCAAATGGAGGAGATAGCCTACCAATCACGGGCTTCATGTAGGTTATTGAAATCGCTATGAAGACAATACTTATCAAGAAAATAAGCCCCATTTTCCTGGTTCGACGAATGATGGTAATGATAATACCGATGATTATCAATGTAGAGAGATCACCCAATGATGTAACCGTTATCATCAAAATATTCAGCTTCTCATTTCCTTGAACACCCTTCATGTTAATATTTTTGTCAAAATTAGTGCTTAATCCAGAGGCAACCATAGCTGTGAGGCAGACAAATGCAATTGTTAATATAATAAATTCAAACGACCTGATTTTCACTATCCATTGCGACCATACGCGCGGGAGCAGCATCGAACATGTTGTTGGTTTATTCATTTTAATTGTTTACAATAAGCGGTCTCCCTCCAAACTCCTCCCCCGGTTTTCATACGACGCGTCAGTCTTGGTCTCCAAAGAACAAAATATATTGGGTTTAATGGTATACCTACAGGCTACGTCGATTACCGTTTTTTCTTTTTGGGGTCCAACCTGTTCTCTGATTTTATAACATAGTTCTAATCCAGACCGGTTTCTTTTTGCAGCTTGCTAGCTGCTTCCGGATCTCTATCGGCATAATACTTCACCATACTCAATTTGAGCACTTTCAAAGACAGTAAGGCACATTTGATCCTCGCCGGTCCTAAGTTTGTCAGCCCTATATTTTCCAGAATGTCCTCCTTTGCCAAGTCCTTAACATGATTCAACGGCTTATTTAACACCATTTCTGTGAGCATAGAGGCACTCGCCTGACTGATTGCGCACCCCCTTCCCTCGAATTTAATATCCTTAATTTTATCTTCTTCGACTCTGAGATGCATATCAATTTCGTCGCCACATAGAGGGTTACTATCATGGATGCTAACGTCAGGGTCCGGTAATCTACCCTTATTCCTAGGATTCCGATAGTGGTCGAGAATGATTTCACGATAAATGTCATCGCTCATACCCTGAAGATTCTCCGTGCATCATGGAGTGCATCAATAAATATATCGACCTCTTCTTGGGTGTTATAGATATAAAAACTTGCGCGAGAAGTTGCGGCCACGTCTAGTCTCTCCATTAATACTTGCGCACAATGATGACCCGAACGGATCGCAATTCCGTGTTCATTCATTATAGTGGCCAGATCATGTGGGTGTATGTCAGCGACATTAAATGATATCACCCCGCCACGGTCCTCTGCGCCTAGAGGACCATAGATTGTCACATTTTTAACATCAGCAAGAGCACCCATTGCATATCGCGTGATATCGATTTCGTGGTCTCTCACTCTACTCATGCCTAATCTGTTAAGATATTCGAGCGCCGCGCCAAAGCCAATGACGCCTGCTACATTTGGGGTGCCGCCTTCAAATCTGTATGGGAGATCGTTGTATATCGTATCCTGTTTATGTACTTCTTTTATCATATCCCCGCCACCTATAAAGGGAGGCATTTCTTCGAGTATCTTTCGTTTAACGTACAAGATGCCGACTCCTGTCGGCCCAAGCATTTTATGGGCAGAGAATGCCAGAAAATCACAATCTGATTTCTGAACGTCCACCGGCATATGGGGTACTGACTGCGCTGCATCCACAAGTACTGGTATACCATTACAATGAGCCATCTTAATAATTTCATTTAAAGGTACTATGGTGCCCAACACGTTTGACATTTCGCTGAGCGAGATCAGTCCTACCTTACCGGTCTCGAGAAAGTTTTTATAATCTTCCATTCTCAGATATCCACCATCGTCTACTCCGATGTAGCAGAGGTCTGCGTTTTTTTCTCTGCTCAGGATCTGCCAAGGAACAATATTACTGTGGTGCTCCATTTCGGTTATTACAATACTTTCACCATCCTTCAGGTGTTTACGCCCCCACGCATAAGAGACGAGATTAATGGCCTCAGTTGCATTACGCGTAAAAATTATTTCTTCTGCAGAGTGCGCATTGATGAATTTTGCAGCCTTTTCTCTTGTCTGCTCGTAGGCGAAGGTTGCTTCTTCTCCCAATTGGTGGACTGCCCTGTGAATGTTTGCATTGTAATTTGTATAATAATCCTGAATTGCGTTAATCACCGAGAACGGTTTTTGGGAAGTAGCAGCGTTATCCAAATAGACAAGTGTCTTATTCTTACCAACTTTACGTTTAAGCACAGGAAAGTCTTGCCTGATCTCATAGGAACTGAGGGCACTCTTCTGCATGCATCTTATTACAACTCCTTAAGATATAAACCCACTCTAGTAACAATGAAATATAATTTTCAGACAACAAACTCCTATTAATTATTATTTAGCAATAGCACTGCGAAATTGTGGTTTTCCTATTTTTGTACTGTTCCACAGGTATCTGATTTAAATAATATGCTATTTCTTTGAATATTTGGTCTAAGCCAATGATGATTCTATGGCGCGAGGCATGGATAAAACCATTGTCAGAATATGATTTAGGATCCGATATTTGCGCTCATTGTAGCAAGAGGTTCATTGATCTAGACTTCGTTACTTCCTGTGAATTCTGCGAAATCGGAATTATGCATGATTTGTGTGCGGACACACATATTAAAACCCAACATAGTGATCAGATGAAAGCTAAAGTAGCCGCCCATAAAGATAAACCCTTACACGACTATCAGTGAATTGAGTTAACCCATTCACATGTTCATTTATTGAAGATCTTATTTGTATGTGGTAAAATCCTGTCAATCGGACGAGCAAAAATGTATACTTAGATAGTACTTGCAAATTATCACAGAAAATTCTAATCAAGGCATCGCGTACAACCAGCATCTTGTGAAGCCGGTTTCGGTTGCAAATTCAGGAGGATCTTCTTTGCAGATATCCATGGCATGCGGGCAGCGCTCGTAGAAACGGCATCCTGGTAGAGGCCGTGTCAAATCCGGCGGATTGCCTTTGATGAATTCTAATCGCTTGCTATTATGCTGTAATATGGGGATGGCAGATATCAAGGCCTGAGTGTACGGATGTTTTGGATTTTCATATATTTCCGAAGCCCTTCCTATTTCAACTAGCTGACCTGCATACATTATTGCGATCTTGTCAGCAATTTCTGAAATGATGCCGAGGTCATGTGTAATCAAGATTATCGTCATACCTTTTTCCTTTTTTAGCGTTTTAAGTAAATTAATTATTTGCGCTTGCACAAGCACGTCGAGGGCAGTTGTTGGTTCGTCAGCAATAATAATATCGGGTTTCATGAGTAGAGCCATTGCTATGACTACACGCTGTTTCATCCCACCGCTTAATTCATGGGGATACCTTTTCGCGATATCTCGATCAAGTCCGACCTGCTCCAACGATTCTAAAATACAATCTTCGATATTTCCTTTGAATTGGTGTTGTTGCATGATTTCACGCATCTGATCTCCTATTTTATAAACAGGGTCAAGTGTGTTCATTGCCCCCTGGAAAATCATTGCAATTTTTTTCCAGCGAATCGATTTATTAAAATCATTATCAGTGAGCTTTACTATATCTATTCCATCGATTATCACCTTTCCTCCTATAATTTTACCAGGAGATTGCAATGCGCGAAGGAGGGCGGACCCAAGAGTACTTTTGCCGCTGGCCGACTCACCAGCTATTCCCAAAGATTCGTTTTCATTAATAGCAAATGTAATGTTATCTACCGCTTTCACAATGCCTTTACTGGTAAAATAAGAGGCATTTAGTCCAACGACTGATAATTTTACATGCGATGGATCTGTCATTCAGGAATTATATTTTATTTCAAGTGTATAATAACCGATCTCAACCTTCGCAGTGAACTGAACATACTGATAGTCTAAACTTCCCCTAATTGACGGTTTATAAAATCTATTCTATTATCTGCCAAGAGTATAAATTAATGCATGTATTATTATGCATACCTCACACCCGATGAGATTAAAAAATATCACAATAATAATTTCGATCTTTGTTGCATTGACGGCTCTAATTATTACCCTCACCTCAATCGAACTCTCTCAAAATCATGTTGACAAGGGCAGTCATAACAATCGGCAGTTAATAAGCACCCAGAATCAAGATGCGTCTCTTAGGCTTATCGCAATTCGTTACGACGGAGCTCCAATGGACGGCGCCATATACTCAATTTCACCAAACCCTTTTGATCAATCGAGAAATTACATCACAAAAGCCAATTCAACGGGTGCAAGTGATTCAAGCTCTGGAATTATTACGATGTTCGGATTGCGACCTGGCAATTACAATGTAACAGAACTAAAAGCTCCAGGAGGGTACTTTGTAAATGGGTCCTCAAGAATGGTTAATTTGACCTCAAAGCATACTGCTACATCAGCATTCGTCCATGTGATTCCTTCGCATTCAAATGACGCTGATAACAGCAATTTACAAGCCAAAGATGTAAGCTATAGCGCTAAATTTGAATGTGGATCTGTGTCCGGAAATGATGGTCCACTTAGACCAGGGCATTATGACACCGACATCAGCGTCTTCAACAGTCAAGGTTACACGGTACCTTTTTTATGGAATGCAATAGTCAACAATGGCAAAAGTACTACTTCTATTTTAAAGACTCTCCAGCCTCAGACATCCGCAAGTATAGTATGCAAAGATATCCTCCAATTGTTCAACATTCAAAATAACACCGGTAACCTATTAGAAGGGTTTATTATCATACGACCGCAGGTCAATGCAGAAGGGTTGGCATCCTTTTCAGGGAGTAGCGCTACAGTATTTTCACGCCCCCCGCTCCCACAAGATCGACTCAATTTACTAAACGTGCAAGTGTTTTATTCAGCTAATGCACTCTTGACACTTCCACACGATATAACAATGGATAAGGTTTTATTTTCTATCTTAAATGACACCTCAGGAAAAATTCCGGCATCTATGGTTGGGAAAACATTTGATATCACACTGGAAACCCAGGTAAATCAGATCACCGACCCAGAATCTCAGGTTAGAGCTGTTTTAGCAGCCAAATATAACTTGTCCAATGTGGAACAAACACATCTGAAGATCCAAATAATCTCTGTTGGCCTGGGAACTAGTACAATGGTAGATGATCATGCGATTTCGTCGTTACAAGTCACACCACAATCTAATCCCTAGTTTGCAATTTTAAGAGACTAAGACTGGATGATATCCTATTATTAGCCAAATATATAATTGGGATAATGTTTAACTTAATTTATGATAAGGGGTAAGAGTTGAAGACGCCAATTTGTTCCTTTGATGCCAAGACTGGTGTTCTCTGTGCTGGATGTGAGGCCAAATTAGAAGCTGGCGAATTAAGTCCTATAGAAATTGAAATAGCAATAAAATTGACTCGACTTGCTGAACGGGAGCATGAGGTCAATACATTGTCCATGGTCAGCGCGGCCAAATCCGGACTGGACTCTGTTCTGTTCCTCAAGGGTTCTGATATTAGTTTTCTGAGGTCAAATCCAGAGCTTTTAAAGAAAGTAGAAGCAGAATTTGGCGGAACCGTCTGGTTCATTGAGGCACAAGCAACTGGCAGGAGATTCATTGAGAATTTATTCTTTCCGTCAAAAGTGCTCAACATGAATTTCTTTTGGCTGCCCGATGGCAAGAAGCTAACTAGGGTATTAATAGATCGAAGAGACCCCAAAAATGAGTTTAAAACTACAAGAATCCTTGACATTGCAAAGGACCTTAGAAACGTCGATTTAATAATAGAATATGAAGCTTAAAGTTATCAGATGAAACTATGATATGAGTTTGTTTGATGACACCCACAGAACACATTACACCGACCAAGTTAATGACAACCTAGTTGGACAAGTAGTGAGTATCGCTGGATGGATAGAGGATATTCGTGATATTGGGAAAGTCGCCTTTCTAACAGTTAGGGATGTCCGAGGTGCGGCTCAGGTAGTGTTATCAGGTGATACTTTGAACCTAGCCAGGGATACGCCTCGGCAGACCGCGGTAGTTGTGTCAGGCGTTGTACAGCATAGCAAATCGAAAGATTTTCCGTTAGAGATAAAAGCTGAAAGAGTAATTATTGTCACCGAAGCCACCCATCCTCTGCCCATCGATCCGACTGGCAGAGTTGAGTCAGCAATAGATAAACGACTAGATTCCAGAGCACTAGATTTGAGATGTCCTAAGACTACCTCAATTTTTTTGTTGAGATCCGCGGCGCTCGATAATATTAGAACGACCTTAAGATCAAAAGGCTTCGTTGAGGTAAACACCCCCAAAATCATAGGGAGTGCTAGCGAAGGGGGCGCAAATCTTTTTGGGTTCGAATACTTCAAGAAGCAAGCCTATCTAGCACAGAGCCCACAGCTCTACAAAGAACAATTAATCCTAGCGCTTGATAGGGTTTTTGAAATAGCGCCGTACTTCAGAGCGGAGAAATCCCATACGGTAAAGCATCTAACTGAATTTCTGAGCGTAGATATCGAGGCTGCATTCATAAATCTCGAAGATGCAATGGATCTAGCCGAGGAAGTTATAAGAAATACCTTTAACATTAACAAAAAAACGGATAGAACAGACCGCTATACATCACATAAATTGCCAAAACTTTCAACCCCAAAATTTCCTATAGATAGACTCACTTACGAGCAGTGTCTGGAAGAACTAGTCGAGGAAGGAGAAAAGCTCGAATTCGGCGATGATCTCTCGGATGCATCGCTTCGAAAACTGGGCGAAATACACAAGGGGTTTTACTTTATCATGGACTGGCCACTTAAACTAAAACCCTTCTACATCCATGAGAAACTAGACGATCTAAGACTGAGTCAGTCCTTTGATCTACAATATGGATATTTGGAACTGATTTCTGGAGGCCAGAGACAGCATGACCCTGTAAAGTTGCGCATGAGGCTGATGGAACAAGGATTAAATCCTGCAAATTTTGACAGCCATTTAAGAGTATTCAGTTGGGGAATGCCCCCGCATTCAGGTTGGGGACTTGGATTCGATCGATTAATGATGGTCTTGACTCAGTCCGACAACGTCAGAGACACAGTGCTATATCCTCGGGACCCCGAGAGGCTCATACCGTAACTTCCACTTCTACCTCCTTTAGATTATCTTCGAAAATGTAAGCCCTTGACTCATTTGTTACAGTTGAATAAATGATCCACACGACGGGGTTTATCTCCATATAACTTTTGTCTGTTGACGAGGGAAAAGGGTCCGCTGGATGCGAATGAAATATCCCGACAACTTGCTGGTTTCGAGCTTCAGACAGTTGATATGCTTTCAAAAGATCGACTGGATCGATACTGAAGGATACTGGTGAAGAATCGCTGTTTTTCACTGGTATAACGTCAGTTACGATAATCTCGTCCAGATTATCAGTGTTAATTTCGCCTAGCAAAAGTGCGCAAGATTCGCAAGGTAGAGAATCCCTCGCAAGTGACGCTAAGGATTCTACTTTGTCATCGTTTAGGCGGATACCTGACACCATATTCCCTATAAAGCAGTCTGCCCTATTTTATTTTACTAGCAGTTCTTAAAGCGCCGTAGAAAATGACTTTTATTGTATTTCGCTCACGCAGAACTGTAGACAAGACCCAACGTGATTTGCTTTTCTGCCGGGCGGTTTCAATAAGATAAAATTACCACTTAGTCAGTATTTTGGTTAATGAATAGAATTAAGCGGATTTCTAGCGAAATTTTGGAGAGATATCCAGAAAATTTCGGTACGGATTTTACTCAAAACAAGGAGACGTTAAAAAATATAGCCACAGTAAGGTCTAAACTCCTTAGAAATAGAATAGCTGGATACATCACAGCGTATCTTCGCAGGGAAAGTACGGAAAAAGGGTCTGCAGACGCAGGAGCAACAGAGTCGGAAACGCCATAGACGCGCTGTCAATCATGATAAATGTGAAACTTCTGGGTGGAGTAAAAAAAGCGGTTGGCAAGCCTTCAATTAGCTTAGATCAGCCTAGTCTCTCAATATCTGAATTACTAATCCTCTTGCGGCGCAACGCCAAGCAACCAGGAGTTTTGAGCTCTAATAATATTTTGATAGCAGTTAATGGTGTTGAATCTTCATCACTTGATGGCAACGCTACTGTAGTAGAAAGTGGAGATACCGTTACAATCGTGACAGTAGTACATGGCGGGGTCCCGAAAGATGCATAAGAGGGAACGATTGTGCTTTGTTCTATTCCATCGACGTCTAAATGAGCATGAAGAAGGATCAGCTATAAAGTAAGGTCTTTAAACGCCATCGTTAATGGGAAGAGAAGAACCTCCTGAAACTACAGAACCAAATACAGAAAGTGGGGGATAGATTCACCACAGTTATAGGAGTCTCTGTCTTGGATGTGAAAGATGCCGGCGAATTGATTGACAGTTTACGAAACACCTCCAAAGGAGTCGTGTCGATACAAGGTGTACGTGCTGATGCCGTGTATGGAATCGATCACATTATCCAGGCCTTAAAAATCAGTATAGAGTCAGAAAAAAGAAAAATCACATTGGTAGGTAGAATCGAAATGGATCTTCTACTTCGAATATCCTGCAAAGATCAAATAAGTGTAGCCTTAAGAGACATAGGCTTGAGGAATCAAGCACCAGGTTGCTTTATTCTGTTTTCAAAAGGAAAAAAGGAGTTGCTAAAAATTACTGGACTTATCTGTAATATGCATCTCGAGGTAGACGACTTTGTGCTAAAGCCAAGTAATAGAAAGAAAAAACTAATTTGCAGGCGACTAGGAATACAATTGAACAAATTTTTATCAGATGACGTTGAATTCACGAGCTTTCTTTCAGAAAGGGCAGCCTTGCTCACCAAGTAACGGTGCTCCCCTGTCGCTTTTCTACTAGCGAGCTGAATATTTCGTTTGGCCGTAAAACGGAGATCCCCACTATTTTTCCTATTACCTCCACCAGCACTACCCAGTCAGGATTTTCTAGATCTACTTTGTTGTCAATTTCTGAACCAACGTGACTGATTATATCAGATGAGCACAACAGAGTATTTCTCCTCTCGACAGTTATTCGGAAGGTCTCGAATTTTTGCATCTTTGACGAGAGTCTCTTCGCGGCTTTTTTAATCGAATCGAGCCCCCCCTCAGGAAGAGTACATTCTATGGGAATAATTCTGAGAAGGTATCTGACACGCCATGGTTCGTCATGGACCAGTTCTTTAGCTTTATTCACTACTTGGAAAGGTTCAAGTGTCGAACGCCCGATTAAGATACCGACAAGTGCAGTAATGGCTGATTCTGGTTTTGTATCTCCAAACAAATTAAGAATGTCGTGCAGTTCCTTTTGTGCCTCTTCTTCTCGATGTCTGTATGTCGAAGCTATGAGATTAAAATCCATATCGAGATCAGTTCTCTCTTGCTCGGAGAACCCTCGCGATTTCCTCTGATGATATTGCTCCTGCTCGAACTATTTTGGGGACCCGTCCTGACAGATCCAAGATCGTTGATTGGCTTCCTTGTCTCATATTACCTCCGTCCAAAATTGCGTCGAAACCTCTCAACGATGACAAAATCACTTCAGAGATTGAGTTAGACGGGTTCTCTCCTGATTTGTTTGCACTGGTACCCACAAGATACTTGCATTGCTTCAGCAAAGCAAACGCACATTTATTATTCGGAACTCTGACTCCGACGGTTGTTTTACCTGCAGTCACCTTTGTCGAAATTCGTGTATCAAGAAGTGTACAGATGATGGTAAGTGCGCCAGGCCAGAATTTCATTGCCAAACGTTTACCAATTTTACCTAGTAATGCAATTTTTTCTATGTCCTGGATGTTTGATGCTAAAATGGGAAAAGGGTTGGCTTTATTTCGACCCTTTATTTCAAAGACTCTTTCCACAGCTTCCTCCAAATATGGATTGCAACCAATTCCATATACAGTATCGGTAGGATAAACTATTACCCCCCCAGCCTTTACGATGGACGCGCATTTTAATGTGTGCCCTGTTTTACAACAGTGGTATACTGTAAACTTGTTTTTTCTAGGACCTGGTTCCATCTAGAAAGCGATTAACAAAATCTATATAAATTCCATTATCAGATGCGATTCCGGACTTTTTTAATTTTCCTAGAATTCCAAAAGATACTTGAAGATTCCTCCTGAAATGCAAGTACAGAGTGTATCATAAATTTCCGTAGATTGCATACTATGTTTATACTTAAGAACAATATCAATCGGCGACATCTCCCCCTTTGTCCTTATTCTGGAACAGACTATATTTGAGTGGGGTTATTGGCTAGCGCCCGAACCAGTTCTTTCTAAGGTGGTCAAGACTGCCTGCTCCAGCTCTGATATAATCGACTCGATATCATTTGGAACACTACGATAAGTTCCACCTGCTGCGAATACGTGACCGCCTCCTTCAGGTAAGTTCGCTGCGATATCATTACAAGAGATTTTATTATTATTCCGTCTTATACTCACTCTGCCATCCGTACCGTAAAAGATGGCAAGATCCACTCCTGTTTTTTTGAAGACTTCTTCCGAAAATAAACTGTTCTGAATGAAAGGCGATGATTGTATAAATGCGGTCTTGATACCACGAATTTCTCGTATTTGCATCGTCGAAAGAACGTGTTCCTTCGCGTCATCTCGCAATATCACATACTCGTTGTAATCTATCTGCATTTGAATATCCCATAATACCCCACGTGAAGATTTCTCTGCAAGTTCTGTGAGTCGGGTGTAGCGATCAGGGAAGTTATGATAGTACCTTATTAGTTCCGAGATAGGAGTTAGATATTGATCAATTGTAAAGAAGTCCATGGTATGGGCTAGACTTGCAAGTTTTTCTGCCAGCTGATTTCCTGCAAGTAATTTTTCATAAATCAACTCGGCGGCGCACTTCGAACCGTCACAGTCCAACACAAGCTCAACATAAGGTTCGATACCCTGGATCGCGTTTTCAGGCCAAGGATGATGATCGATCCATACTACATTCCAGTTTTTTTTCTTGGCTATTGCAAAAGTTTCTTTACAGGTGTTGATCAGAATCGGGTCAGAGTTAAGCCCTAAATCTGTGATGACGATCATCCCCGTCTCCTGGGAGGAGCGGGTTGCGGACTCGATGAAACCTCTCATTTTTATTAAGCTCTCTGCCCCGTAATTTAGAAAAACAAGACGTGCTTGTGGATATCGAATCAACCCGATAGCTGCCGAAAATAACCCGTCAAGATCAGACTCGTGAGAAAAAATTATCACTTTCATGCATTACACCACTCTTAGAAAATTGAAAGCCAATTGTGTACGTTTGAGAATTCTCTCTTCCAATACTAAGGGTTTGAAATCTACAGCATGAAGAGGTGTATTATTCAAGACGACTATGCGTGGAATACCGGTTCTATTTGCAGCCTCAACACCTAATGGCGCCTTTTCAACTACTATCGATCCAGTTGTCTTGAGATTCAGCTTCTCCACCGTGTATATTAACAGCGATGGATGCGGCTTTGCATTCTTAACTACCTCTGCAGTAATCATAATATCAAACTGTTCCTTCCCAAATCGAATTGCGTGGTGTAAGATGCTCTCAAAATCTTTTTTCGAAAAACCGCTGACCAAGGCTTTATGATATAGTAGGTTTGTGACCAACTCATTCACTCTCTCAAAAGGTTTGAAACTAAATACTTTCCTGAAATATTCATCTTTTCTTGTTGGGATCTGCGTTACAATCGATTCATCAAACTCTTTCAATCCAGTTCGCATGAGGATGATATTGACTAACTCAATCACTCGTGCGTCTTCAAACAAATAAATCGTCCTTTCTTTAACTTCGAAATTTACTTTTTCGCTAAACGCATTCTTCCATGCCTCATAATGCATTGGCATGGAATCCACTAAGAAACGGTCTAGATCGAAGATAACCCCATTCATTCAATCGTTTGTATAAAACACGGGTTAAATTAATACCTTATAAAAGAGGAGGCTGAGGTGGCTTACATCAGGTTTCCACCCAAGGTTATCTTTTATTATCATTATTTGTCAATACCATTATCAAGCAATAATGTTCCACCTAATGTCAAGGCCACAAGGAAGGATTTTTATCAGCAGGAACTTGTGTTATTTTTGCTAATGACGATCCAAGAAGGTATGTACGTTTTGCTTTTTCACACATCCACAAAAAAATGGCTGACCCGCGTTAGCTGTGAAAAGAAATTGCATACTCATCTCGGAGTAATTGATGTCTCATCAATTATTGGATTAGATTATGGTACCACCGTCAGAACCAGCGAAGGAAAAATTATCCACCTAGTCGAGCCAACTATTCACGACTTTATCATGAAGTCCGAACGAAGGACACAGATCATATATCCAAAAGATTTGGGGTTTATAGTAGCTCGAACAGGAATGAAAAACGGATCAAAGGTACTGGAGATTGGTACTGGGAGTGGCGCTCTTACTACTTTTCTGGCCAGCATTGTAAAACCGAGTGGACACGTCTACACTTACGACATTAATCCTGATTTTCTCGAGATTGCCAAACGTAATCTCGAAAAGGCTGCCATGACAGCCTATGTTACGACTCATTTGTTCGACCCACATCAGGGCCTTGAGGTAGAAAGTGTCGACGCAGCTATAGTCGACCTTGGTGACCCTTGGAGCATGGTCGCGCAAGTTTATCATGTATTGAAGCCAAGCGGTGCGTTCGTAGCAATTTGTCCAACAATGAATCAGCTGGAAAAGTCTGCAACAGAACTTAAACAAAATAATTTCATAGATGTAGACTGTGTTGAATTGATGATTCGAAATATAGAGGCAAGAGAAGGAATGACCAGGCCTTCTATGAGAATGATAGGGCATACTACATATTTGATATTCGCGAGAAAGACCAGCTCTATCTTAAATTAAATTTAATAATTGATACGCGAAAGAACCAGATACCAATTTGACTCTGAATTTCTGCTATCATGTTTTCATTTAGAACTGAAAACAGGACTGCGGAAATTCCCCCTGCGAGACGCTGGAGCAGAGGTGCATAGGCATCTTATTTCTGATAGGAACATTGATCTTCCTTTGTTTTTATAGTCATTGAAATATAACTATCAGCCTAGCAGTTGGAAATTCGTTTTTGTGCCTATGGTTACGTTATGTCTATGTGAAAAACCAGCCGTGGTTTCAAGCACATAGATTCCTTATCAGGAACGTAACCTGGACAATTGCCTCGCGAAGGGCATGGTTCTAAATTAGGAGCAATGAAGACTACCGAACGATTTGCATCCAGCCACATAATATCAATTGGAAACTTCATGTCCTTCATCCAGAATGATTGTTTAGACGGATGTTGGAAAACAAATAGCATTCCTTCACTTTCATTCATGTAGTTTTTAACACCAAACCCTTGGTCTGCTAATCTTGGGTTAGTGCCAAATCTGCAATCAACTTGAAAGCATTTACTGAGACAACTGCTTACAAATACCGGTTAGCAGGGATAGTAATGGCTGAAGAATTACCCATTATAGATAAAGATATCTCATCTATGGAAGCAACTAGGGCTGATGCAATAATGGCACTCAGTAAGATCATGGAGAGATCGTGATTGATAGGCTGATCACCGGTCTTCACCGTCAGAAGATGACGCAATTTAAAAGGGTTATCCACCACCAACGCTGATGTCGTCGAAGACGGGCTTATGTAAAGCCTTAGACCATGTTAAGCTATACGGCTAGAAGTTAGCTAATGAAATAACATTATTACGATAACGACTGCACCCAAACCGCCGAATAAAATTATGGTAGCCTTCCATAGCCCCACGCTTGCGCTCTCGCTGATATCCCACATACCACCGCCAATGGTGCCATCTCTATATCTTCTTTTAATCTCTGAGTAGCTATATATTCGATCAAAGTCAGCGGAGGGAATCCATGGTCGTGCCGAAGCATAATCATACATGCCGTGATTAGTCTTATTATCATAGTCTCTTCTTGCTAGCTCATCGGAAAGAACTTCGTAGGCTTCGATAATCTTCATGAACTTATGCTTCGAGTCTTCAGAATTCTTATTTTTATCAGGATGGTATTTCAATGCAAGATTTCGGAAAGAGTTCTTTATTTCAGAATGAGAAGCACGGCTATCAACCTCCAGTATATCGTAATAATTCGACACCTCTACTACTAGATAGGGTCGGCTAAATATGTCTATACGATGGAAAATACCAGAAGCAGAATTCCGATAAGCAATAAATCAGTCTGTCGATCTCTATTGGTAACATGCGTTCAATTGAGGCAATGGAAACAGAAATCGAATCCCAGAGAGAAGGCTTACGGAAGTTAGAATTACCACGACAGCAAACTTGCATTGATGACTGCGTTATCACCGGTTCAGGAGACTCGTACGTCGCATCTTCTATTGCAAGGTATGTGTCTGGTTATAAAGCGATATGTTGTCATCCAATGGACATTACGCTGAATCCCGATATAGTGAAGAATCGGCGGGTATACCTCGTATCCGCGTCCGGCAGTACAAGGGCGACTATACTAGCAGCTAAAGTGGCAAAAAAATTCGCTTTAAGAACGATTGCAATAACTACAAGGCCAGAAAGCCCTCTAGCGGAAAGCTCTGATGATCTCATTTTGATCCGATACAATGATGTTAACATTCCGACTTCTGGCACTATTGGGTTTACTGCTTCTATGTTGTGTTGTGTTTCTCTGGTGTGCACCGTGGATTTGAGCAAAGTCAAGAAAATATATAACGAGTCATTCGTTTTGGCAGATTCTTTAGCCAACTACAAAATAAGAGGGTCTTCTTCTCACGTATTTCTGGGAAACGGTGTATTATTCCCTGCTGCTTTATACGGGTCACTAAAGATGAATGAGGTTTTTGGTGTGCCTGGTGTAGCCTATTCATTAGATGAATTTTGTCATTCCCCCATTTTCAGTATTAAAAGTAATGATAGAATCATTATACTCGGAAATAACGTACGTGAATTCAGCATGACCAAGACAATCATAAACCAGCTCGACAGACTGGAGGTCCTGACTCTCTATATTGACTGCAGAAAACGGAACATGATAAACAGTCTGTTAAAGTCTATTTTCTTCTTGCAACTTTATGCAGTTAAACTAGCTCTTAAAAATGGGCTAAAAGATTGCTATTTCTTGAGAAATGAAAGACTTCTAGCTCTTAGTTCTAAACTTATTTATGGTTCCAATATAAGACCACAAATATAGAAAATGGTCGGCATCGGACCAACCTAACATACATCCTCGTAATTTCCTCCATATGTTTTACATAAATTATAAAAGTATGACTCATTTATGGATTGACGATGACCAAGATTTTAATCGTCGATGACGATACTGATATTACTTTGGCATTCAAGAAGGGTTTGGAAGGCGATGACTTCAAGGTCGATACGTTTAACGATCCTCTTGAGGCGCTATCGAATTTTAAAGCATCTAAATATGACTTTCTACTTCTGGACGTAAGGATGCCAAAAATGAGTGGCTTCGAGTTATATAAAGAAATTGAGAAGATAGACAACAATGCTAAAGTTTGCTTTATTACCGCGTTTGAAGTATATTACGAAGCACTTAGAGAAGTTTTTCCCTCCCTAGAGGTAGAATGTTTTATTCGAAAGCCTATTGAAATAGCAAGTTTGATAAAGAAGATTAAAAATGAGTTGAAAATGTCTAAGCCCAGCCGCCAGAATTTGGATAAATAAGTCGCTTTATTTTTGTTTCTATGGTTAAATAGAGACTAGATCGGTAGGGCGTTTTCGTTTTCAGAGAACTAATTTCACATGATCTGATTATCAATAAATCACAATTTTAGACTCATTGCGCAAGATAGGTTACTAGAGGGATTTGAAAACGGCACTACATAATTTAGAACTTTTTACAAATCTAAACAAATGCCTCAGGTCGGTAACGTGTATTGATTGCGTGTTATTGTCAATTTTTGTGCTAAGAGGACTTCTTGATATTTGTTGTAATATGTTGGATTACAGTTGACAAAGCAGTTCCCGGCCCGAAATTCCCTGTAATTCCTTCACGTTCTAATGACTTTTTGTCACTCTCAGGAATAATTCCACCTCCTACAAGTAACATATCGTTTACTCCTCTTTCCCTCAGTAGCCTTGCAACCTTGGGAAAAAGCACAAGGTGTGCTCCATTTAATAAACTCATAGCAATCGCATCGACGTCTTCATCTATTGCCGTGTTGGCGACTCGCTCGGGCGTACAGAATAGTCCAGAGTAGATCACTTCCATTCCGGCATCTCTTAGCGCTCTGCAGATCACAAGAGCTCCTCTGTCGTGACCGTCCAGACCAAGCTTTGAAACGAGTACTCGGATCCTCTTATGCTGTTGTTGTTGATGGTGTTGATGTTCTGGGGTCATAAACGAAAGATTGAATAACTAGACTTTAAAACTTACCGCCGCGGCTAGCATTCGTACACTTGGCTCCGATTAGGGACTTAATTTGGAAGTGTTTAATATTGGTAAAACTATATCGGAAATACCTTGCATCCTATAGTTGAGGGTCTTTTTCAGGGCGACCGTCGCTCGCTCGCTCGAGCAATTTCCATTGTAGATGACGACGAACCTGATTCTCATATAATCCTACGTCAAATTTTCAATAAAACAGGTAATGCCAAGACCATCGGATTCACCGGTGCTGGTGGTGCCGGGAAAAGTTCTCTTATAGAAAAATTGGTTCCGGCTTTTCAGGACCTTGGATATAAGATAGCAATTATTGCAGTCGATCCCACAAGCCCCATTACTGGCGGAGCAATCTTAGGAGATCGTGTAAGGATGCGAACTACCATGGATGACCCGAACGTTTTTGTGAGGAGCCTGGCCTCGAGGGGAGCAACAGGTGGAATTTCTAGGTCAGTGAGAAATGTGATCAGGATTCTTGACGCAGCAGGCTATGGCTTAATATTAGTTGAAAGTGTCGGAGCAGGACAGGTGGAAGTGCAAATTTCTAATGTGGTTAACATAACTGCGGTCGTACTTAGCCCGCAGACTGGTGACAGCATACAAGCAATAAAAGCCGGTCTAACAGAAATTGGAGACGTTTATATTATTAACAAGGGAGATCTTGAAGGTTCGACCAGCCTTTACAATTCTATCATTGATCTGATAGGTGACACGCCAAGGAAGCCTGTTGTAATGAGAGCATCTGCTAAAACTGGAAGTGGAGTTAAAGATGTTGCAATTGGTATTGATAAGTTACTACGGATTAAAGGAGATAATTACAGAGATCAGGAAAAAAGAATGCTTGAAGTGGAGCTGAGAGATATGGTTTTAAACATGGTTGAAGAAAAGGTTTCTGCCATGATCAAGGAAGATAAGCGATATCGCGATTTTATTGAAAAAATAGTGAACAAGGAGCTTGATCCATATTTAGCTGCTGAACAACTTGCTGCAGTAGTATTAAGGTGAATGAATTTGACAAGTGTTATTAAAACCGATTCGGGAATATCCGTAAGAAGAGTTTATAAAAAGAATTCACTTCGGAAAAAGACTCAGGACAAAGACCCCGGTAGATTTCCGTACTTAAGAGGAATCTACCCCAGTATGTACCGAGAACGTCTATGGACAATGCGGCAGTACAGCGGCTTCGGGAGCGCTGAAGAGACGAACAATAGATTCAAATTCCTACTCTCTCATGGCCAAACAGGGCTTTCCTTGGCTTTCGACCTTCCTACACAAACAGGTCGTGATTCAGATGACTCACAATCGGAAGGAGAAGTAGGAAGAACAGGAGTGGCCATTAGCTCGCTGAAGGATATGGTGACGTGCTTCGAAGGTATTCCGATGGATAAAGTCAGTACATCTATGACAATCAATTCAACTGCATCGACCTTGCTTTCACTGTATATCAGTGTAGCTGAATTACAAGGCTTCTCTCCAGCGATGTTACGAGGCACTACGCAAAATGATATTTTGAAAGAGTATATTGCCAGGAATACCTACATCTATCCTCCAAAGCCATCCATAAGACTCATTGGAGACACAATTGAGCATTGCTCCAAACATGTGCCGCAGTGGTACCCGATAAGTATATCTGGTTATCATATGAGAGAGGCAGGTTGCACCGCGGTTCAAGAACTAGCCTTCACTTTTGCTAACGCAATAGAATATATCGGTACTTGTGTAAATAGGGGAATTAAAATCGATGACTTTGCACAGAGATTATCATTTTTCTTTTGCGGAACAATGGAATTCTTCGAGGAGATAGCAAAATTTAGAGCCGCTAGGGAAATATATGCTAAAATAATGAAGGATATCTTTCATGCCAAAAATGCAAAATCGCTCCACCTGCGGTTTCACGTTCAGACGAGTGGAGAATCACTAACTGCTCAACAAGTTGATAATAATATCGTTAGGGTCACAACGCAAGCGTTGGCTGCTGTGCTAGGCGGATGTCAATCATTGCATACAAATTCTCGAGACGAAGCTCTTGCTCTGCCGACGGAAGAATCTGTGAAAGTGGCACTACGGACTCAACAGATTATCGGCTCAGAAACGGGAGTTACAAAAACAGTCGATCCCGTTGGTGGATCTTACTATATCGAATACTTGACCCAGACAATAGAGGAGGAAGTTGAAAAATATTTAAGAAAAATTCATCGAATGGGCGGTGCGTTGGCAGCTGTCGAAAAAGGATTTTTTCAAGATGAGATAAGGAAGAACGCATACAGGTTGAAAAAAGAAGTGGACTCTGCTGAACGCGTTATCGTTGGTGTGAACAAATTCCAAGATAAGGAAGATCTCGAACCCAAGATAAGTATGCTAGACAATGAAATTGAAACAAGACAAGTTGCTCGGCTTAAGGATTTCAAGATAAACCGTGATAAAACAAAAACTGATGCCGCAATAACTGCGCTCCAAAAGGCTGCAGAGGACACTAATGAAAATTTGATGCCTCATCTCATTAACGCCGTTAAAAGCAACGTGACGCTGGGTGAAATTAACAATGTCTTCAAAGAAGTGTTCGGTGTATTTGAACCAAAGATAGCTTTTTGAATTTGTAAAAAAGGCCTGAATGACAATAATCAACCTTTATCTTGTTCACTGTTTGACGCTATGGAACTGACACAATATTATTACCTGTTAGTATCCTAGAGTGGTATTAATACGGTTGTCTAGCAAAATTGCCGATACCGGGCTTGCGAAGCAAGGACAAATGTCATACAGGTGGGCTAAGGCACATATGACAATATTAGACAAAATAAAGGTCAGTAAGGAAAGTAAGAAGCCTTTGTCAGGCTATAAATTAGGATTCTGCATGCATATTACAAAAGAAACCGCGGTTTTAGTAATTACCGCTAAAATGTTAGGTGCAGAGATCGCAATCTGTTCTGCAAATCCCTTATCTACTCAAGATGATGTGGCCGCATTCTTGTCTTCGCAGGGGATAAGGATATACGCATGGAGAGGACAATCGCAAAGTCAATACCTTACATGCATTAAAAGCGTTCTCCAATTTCGCCCAGATATTCTGACAGATGATGGCGGTGATCTACACATTGCTGCCAATAAATTAAGAACAACCCGGTTCCATGGGGGAACCGAGGAAACTACTACTGGCGTGAAGAGGTTACAGATATTACAAACGAGGAAACACCTGAAATATCCTGTGGTCGCGGTGAATAATGCATATACGAAACATTTATTCGATAACCGATACGGAACAGGGCAAAGCACAATTGATGGAATCTTGAGGACGACGGGTTTGTTTCTGTCAGGGAAACAAGTAATAGTATGCGGTTACGGCTGGGTAGGAAAAGGGGTTTCTCTCCGTGCGAGAGGTATGGGAGCAATAGTTACGATAACAGAAATTGATCCCATAAATGCCCTAGAAGCACACATGGATGGTTTTAATGTTAAACGATTGTCTGATGTTGCGAACATCGGTGACATATTTATAACTTGTACTGGCAGCAGCCGAATTATTACAGAAGAACATATAATAAAAATGAAGGACGGCGCGATACTGGCCAACGCTGGCCATTTTGATGTCGAAATAGATATCAATTATCTTTATTCTCAGGACAGATTTCCCGTTTTGGTAAGGCCTAATGTTGATTGTTTCAAATTTCGCAATAAGAAACTATACCTGTTATCAAAAGGAAGAGTTATTAATCTAATAGGTGCCGAGGGGCATCCACCTGAAGTGATGGCTTTATCCTTTGCCAACCAATTATTATCAATTTTGTTCCTTTCGAAGAATTATCGCTCTTTGGAAAACAAAGTATACAATGTTCCACCTGAGATCGACAAAAGTGTTGCTCACTACGCCCTCGCAGCGGCAAATCTGAAACTTGATGATATTGCACATCAATCTTGATCAAGCTCTCTAGTGCCTTAATCTTCCTAGGGCAGTAAACTGAGAGAGCAATCACCCAGTGATAAGTTAGGGATAGCTTAAAATCTGATGCAGACTGAGAAATTTTTCTGTGCAAAATGCCAGCGATAAAATCATGAGTGCTGTCGTAACAAGCGCTCTTCCGTACGCAAACGGTGAAATTCATTTAGGTCATATTGCTTCTACTTACTTGCCGGCGGATATTTTTACACGATACTCACGGTTAACTGGAAGGAAAATTTATCATATTTGCGCTTCAGATGATTTCGGTACACCTGTGCTCATTAACGCAGAAAGGGAAAACAAGGCGCCTAGTGACTACGTCGCCTTTTGGAACAAGCGAGATTATGAAGATTTCAAGACGCTAGGAATCTCTTTTGACAGTTTCTCCAGAACAAGCTCAAAAGAAAATTTGCGGTTGGTCCAACACGTTTTCAAGAGGCTCTCGGAAAACGGTCATATTTACGGACGAGATGTAATACAGTTTTATTGTATTTTCGATAACAAATTCTTGCCCGATAGATACGTCATAGGGAAATGTCCTTATTGCGGAGCCGAAGATCAGTATTCCGATCTCTGCGAAAAATGCGGACGTGTTCCCGATGAGATTCTAGAACCTAGATGTGGGATATGCGGGAATAAACCCATCAAGAAAGAGAGTAAGCACTATTTCTTTAAACTCTCAAGTTTCTCGAACCAGCTAAAGGCTTGGCTAAATACAGACAATAACCTCCAATCAGACGTCAAGAAGTATGTCATTAACTGGATTAACGAAGGACTACGGGACTGGGATATAACTAGAGATTTATCGTGGGGTATACCTGTACCCTTGCCAGAAGCCAATGGAAAAGTCTTCTACGGTTGGTTTGATAATCATCTATGCTATATCTCCACCCTAGCTTCCCATCTTCGGCAATCCGGGGTGGATGGTAAAGCGTTTTGGAATAGCTCCGAGATCTATCACTTTATTGGCAAAGACATCGTGTACCATCATTATCTCATACTTCCAGCTGTTCGGTTGGGGATAAACAGAGAGTACAAATTGCCGGATTATATACCAAGTAGAGGCCACCTTCTTCTTCATAACCAAAAGATCTCCAAAAGTCGAAACTGGTATATTGGTCTGAGAGAGTTTACATCCGCGTTCCTTCCAGATTATTTAAGATTCTACCTCTCTTCCATAACGCCCTACTCCCAGACAGACATCAATTTTGATTGGGACGTATTTTCTGAGAAGATTAACAATGAACTAATCGCGAATATTGGGAACTTTATAAACCGTGCGTTGTCTTTTACCCAGAAAACGTTTTCCGGCAAGGTTCCACAACCTGCAGAATATGACCGCGATGATAATCTTAGCCTCTTAAAGATTGAAACAATAGCTGAAGAGGTAGGTTGCCTGTTGTCAGAGCTTGAAATCGATAAATCGTTGAAAAGGATCCTGAGGTTTGCTACTCATTTTAATCAATACTTCCAGATAAAACAACCCTGGGCTCGGAGCGAAACTGCCAAGACTACGCTGTTCATTGCGGTTAACGCCGTCAGGTCGATAGGAATTATTTTGGAGCCATTTATCCCATTTTCTTGTGAGAAAATATGGTATCAGCTAGGCATGACTGACAGCATACACCAACAATCCTGGTCATCTGCTTCGCAGCTGAGAATTTCTGCTGGACATTCATTGGGCAAGGTCACACCTATTTTCAGTAAGATCGAACGGAAGATAATAGAAGAACAAAAGAAAGGTCTTGGTGTGCACAATGATTGAAAAAACAAAGCGTGGACTAATGGTAGGACGTTTCCAACCGTTTCACAAAGGACATCTTTGCCTCGTTAGGCAGATCTTAAAAGACTGTGATGAATTAATCATTGCCATTGGAAGTGCACAATTCAATTACAGCTATACTGATCCGTTTACAGCAGGAGAACGCATAATGATGATACATGCCTCCTTGGTGGAATCGAAG
Organism: Candidatus Nitrosopolaris sp.; assembly: GCA_051985995.1. Taxonomy (GTDB): domain Archaea; phylum Thermoproteota; class Nitrososphaeria; order Nitrososphaerales; family Nitrososphaeraceae; genus Nitrosopolaris. Next base: position 12,304 of record JBPYDU010000004.1, on the reverse strand, counting down.
ATAAATTTAACAAAATGCCACATCGTACCGGTGGTAAACGATGAAAATAATGCTAGATGGTTTGGACATCTAAAGTCCATGGTACCCCCTTTTGATTTTCTGTATTCTGGAAATGAATTTGTCGCAAACTTGTTGTCAAGTCAGACTAGAATCTTGAAACCTAGGTTCAGTAAGAGGAGAGAATACAATGGTACAAATATTCGTAAACTTATGTCAAGTTCAAATAGCTGGAAAAAATTTGTTCCAAGCGCTGTGGCGGGAATCATTGAACAAATAGACGGCGTCACAAGAATTCGATTTCTGTTCAAGGAGAAATTATCCGAGAGGAAAAAATATCCTCTCGGTTATTAGACTGGCCTTTCAAGATTGGCTAATTAAAAAAGAATACAATGAAGATTTACCCTCGTATCTACGCAGATGTGTATACACTTGAGCCGACTACTGGATCTTCGAAATCTACTTTAGAAGTAATACGCAATTATTATCATTATTTTCCAAAGTACCAACCAATTAATGTTGCGTCGTACTACTTCTATTCGACGTAGACTAGCTCTTTGCTGGAGCCTCACAAAATTCCATAAGGACACCATTAATCGATTTGGGATGGATAAAAGTAATTCTTCTCCCGTAAGATCCAAGCCTCAGTCCACCAAGGATCTTCATACCATTTGCGGTGGCCCTAGAAATATCCTGCTCGATGTCGTCCGCAGTTATGGCGATGTGATGTATTCCTTCACCTCTGTCGACTAGAAATTTTTTAATTGGACTATCGTCCCCTGTTGGTTCCATCAGCTCGATCCTAGTGTCCGCTAATTCTAGCATTGCAACTCTGACCTTTTCATTATGAACCATTTCCACTTCTAAATGGTCTACCTTCAGAACTCTTTGGTAGTTTGCAACCGCTTGATCTAAATTGTTTACAGCTATCGCAATATGGTCTATTCGCATTTCGTCATACAGTCACCACTATAGGCAACAACGATCTGGTTAATAATGATAATTCAAATGCTCAAAAATTGAAATAAATGTCGCCGTCAGTTGCACATCTCCTGAGGATAACGAAGTATCGTTTATTATGAAGACACCATTTGATATATTTTCTTTAAATGCATTACCAGGTTAAACAAGACTTCAATTTTTTTCTCAGACGAATTTGCAAACCGTATTACGTTGTCTATAAATGCACTGATTGGAATAACATCCTCTCCTAGGACTTCGATTCCTTTGGATGTGAGCAAATATGACCTCTTAGACGGAGCTGCTTCCACGCCGCTAAGAAAATAATTATGCGCATCTCCCATCGCTGAACTTGCATTAATATATAGTCCTTTCAATATTTCAATTTCATTTGTGATCTCTTGTTCCATAACACCCATCTTGCTAATGAGTTTGTTTATTCGTATCATACTTTCATCTATGGTATGCGAAGTCAATGATTTCCAGGCCTTAAGACTTAATAAGATGGTTGTAGGTGTAAAATATTATTTTTATTATTCAACAGGCACTTTCTCTTTATGTTCAGCTTGCTCGTCCATCTTCTTTAGCTCAGTCAACAAGAACTGCTTATACTTTTCTCGCTCCTGTTCTGTCATTCTATCAAGATTCGAGCTGAGCGTTGATCCTATCGTAGATACTCTGTCAATCATATCCAGCGCCATAAACTTACCAACACTTCCTACCCGGAGCATCACATCAACTTGCTTTTGTAACATGTTCTGAACTGAGGCTATATCAGCGGCCATTTCAAGACCTTTAGCGGTAATTTTGTACCTCCCATTCTCTGTCTCATCTATGAGACCCTCTTCGAGTAGTCGACCAAGCATAGGGTAAATTAATCCAGGAGATGGCTTCCATTTTCCTTCACTTTGAAGAATAGCCTTATCAATAATTTCCTTGCCTGACATCTGTTGCTCTTTTAAAAGGCCAAGCACATAGTGCCTTGAAAATCCTCTGGGTATCACACTGCCCACCCTCGAAAACCAATTGGATAGCATATCACTAGTAATATCGCTAGTGACTTATTAATGTTTCTTATAAAGAAGTTATGTTGCAATATCGGGAGGATTTGAGATTATTTGTTTAAATATGGCACGATGATTTCCATGGGCATTATAACGGCAATTCTCTTGGTAGCATTTTATAGATTTTCATTATCAGTCCCTAGGTTTCAATAGGGGTTGGTGGCATATCGTGCTCTCATATATGCCCTAATAGTTTCCTTAATACTTTTTCCCGGTATTTTCTCATAGAACATGCTTATATATTCCAACTTTCCATATTTCGAAGCTGTTCCAATTTCTCTTCTAGAAAAGCTGGATGGAGGAACGCCCACGCTAAAATCGAATGTGGATCTTGATCTTGATATTGAGCATATTTACTCAATAACCTCTTGAGCTCTTGAAGGTCTTGAATCTTCGTTTCATCCCGAGGTTTGTCGACGGCAGGCCAATCGACGCACTCATAACGTGATGGAGATAGGAACTGTAGTCGCTCAGCTTTCATGAATCCCTCCTTTTGCTTGCTAAGGTCGGACGCAGTTTCAATTATATGCTCTTGTGTCTTCAAATCAAGTTCGTGCTGTTCGCGCTCGCGCTCTATTTCTGCGTAACTTCGGCCAGACCGTTGAGATCGTTCAGAATCAGCTTCCTCAGTTTCGAGAGACGTGATTCGACCTATGAGGCCGAGTTCCGGGAACTCTGACACAGATATGTTAAGTTCTCGTTGGAACTTCCTGACGCCTTTGGCATAGTAGAGGATATCACGGGTATCAATTTCTGATTTTGCGATTTTAAATCCCCTCCAACACTTACGTAACGCGCCCCAAGCCTGTGTGGAATAAAATCCATTATCCAGCAAGAAGTTATCCCTTCTTCGGCTCGTTTTTACAAGATTCCGGAAACCTTTGGGATCAACAAAGCGATAAAACCACAAAGGGTCATGGCCGTGGTGCAAACTGAAAGCAGTGGTTCATATGACATTTCACTCTTAAAACCTAAACTACCTGATTCACCTTCGGATTGCTCTGCAAAATGTTAAAAAGAATAACACTTTATGCGGCACCATATCGCAACTCCTTCGACCGAAGTCAAATCACTCGATTAACCCGCCCAAATTCAGGTGGGGGATCTGAAGATTTTGAAGGGATTTCTGACTCACTCCCTCTCGGGATATTGTGATCGATAGTTCCCCATCGTGCATATCATGACACATGACCTCCTCGAGTGGCTGCTGATTAGGACTGTTTTAATGATGTAACCTCACGGGATTGGCATGAAATCTTATTGTCGAGAGATATAGACCTAGGACGTTATCCAATTCGTGCATTTCATTTCTATACAATTAATTAAATGTTAAACTGGAACAATAGCTCTCAGGTCGGTCTCCTAAGGCTCAAAAATTGTGAGAAGGATGGTTTTTGAATAAGAAAAGTAGGATGTTTCTAGGTCTTTCTTTCGTTAATTTCTTTTATTTTATCCACCACATATGCCCTGACTTCAGTGTCCACGACTAATGTAGCAATATCCTTTAACGCAGGTATAGCATTCTTTTGATACGACGTTAGTGCGTCAACCGAGGAGGCAGCAGAACCTTAATGCCCGTTCTGTTGCAAAGTCGGGTTCTCACAACTACTGCTGCGAGTAGGGTTCTATCATGTCCGTTACCCTAAATGGACAATACTTTAAAATTATTACTCGAACCCGTAACTGATATATAGTTTAGCGTCGATTGATATACGAGCAACCAGTCAAGCGCTACGAGAATACATCATTGGGGGATGAGCTCACATGACCCCAATATTTGCTACGGTACATTGGGCTAGTAGTATCCTCATCTGGGAATCGCAGGTGGTCGTTTCGCGTTTGCTTGGTTTAATCTAGCAGGCGCTAATAACGCTGAATCAAACTAGTTCTGCTGCAAACCCGACTGATTTGAATAAGTGAGGGGATACCTATCCATCCGGTGTATCTTTCTAAAAAATGTTCTAATCCGTTTTTCATAATTTGTCCAAATTTAAAAAGGATGCTCCTGATAATGAGCTAAGAAGGAATACTAAGGCTTGCTTGCCTGCTAGTACAGCCCCCGGGGGAATGGAAAGCAGTCTGCAATACGGGGGCTTGCCTTAGTTTGACCAAATATCGTAATATGGGTTATAGACACTTTCGCACTAGAAATCTTTTTAGAGACGGCAGGAAGAAATCATTACCACAAACCACCAAGTACGGTGGGACGCGCCGGATCGGCTGGCTATCCTACGGGTCCATTATTAAGAGCTACTAAATATCAAACGTTTACTATAGTAGATTTTTCTATATCGGCAACTCCTAAATATCTTATCGTCTTTGCGTATTTAAGCTAGACCAAACGAATAGGGGCATGCTTGCCCTCCATGCCTCTTCTTTTGCCCGGATGAGTTTCGCGTTCTACTTCCCTAACTCGCTCTCGAACTGGTCGATCTTTTTGGAAGTGGACTTATCTAATTCTTTGACCATTTAGGCTATTCACTTTCCAATGACTAGATCTCTTGCGTTCCTGCGATATCCGACGGGGATAATCTGCATTTTGTTTTATCTTCTAGCCGCATGCAGAAAAAACAAAACGATGCGCATCGTAATTATAAATGTCCCTAGTGTTAATTGATAAATTGATACGCTTCAGTTCTCGGATAATATTTACCGTTGCTCCTGCTCTCAGAATTACCTCTTTATTGATTTCCTTTATTATGATAGCTATTATTTATCCAAGTTCTTCTTATGCGCATATTACTGGTACTAGAACACAGCAATGGATAAACTCTCATGAAAACGTGAAAATCCAATTTACCTACGAACCAGAAAAACCTCTAATTGACAGTCCTACTGAACTAAAATTCAGCGTACAGAATTTACAAACCGGTCAACACTTGAAAGGCCTGTTTGCAAAGGTTACGATCCTAAATGGACAGACTGTTTTCAAGTCTAGTAACATGACGGTTAAAGATGGCGATTTCTCTTTTAATTCCACCTTTCCGAATGATGGTGCCTATCAAGTTATACTTAGGATCAATTCAAAGGACTTTGCAATAGCATTAGCATCATTTAAGGTCTTTGTACCCTTTCAGCCGATCGGTACCATCAATCTGAATTATACCACTCCGTTGATTCTTCCTGCAATAATAGTAGGAGTAATTGGTGTCGCAGTCGTGGCAACGTTTTTAATACTTGTGAAAAGAGAAAAAAAAGAAAAGCAGTTAGGAGAATAAGAAATATCAACTTCTTGAGCATTAAAGTAAAGACAAAGTAAAAAATAAAGAAAATTGCCCCCCATTAATGAAATGATTATTAATCTAAATGCCACTCGTCCTAGCATTGTAGCGATCCGATATTAATCTCTACACGAAGCTTCAAGAATAACTCATCGATATTTATATAGCGAACGATGTTGTATTGCATTTATCGTGGCATGATTTACGTGATGGCTAAAGATGCGATATCTTCTCTTCAGCTAGCTCCAGTTATGATCATTTCTAGTAATCAAAGAATGAATAATCAATGAAGTCCGCCTCATCGCACAATAGTCATCCTTCTTCATTGTCTTTTTTTTCCAAAAATGAAATTCTAATTAAATATACAATAGTACCATCAATTCCCCTTTTAGTAATAGCAATTCTATCTGCAGATCCTGATACATGGCGATCATCTGAAATTCATCATTTTTATATTGAGATGTTTGCAGTCATACTTGCTGCGATACTGTCATTCTACTACATGGCGCGTGCTCGGACTTTAAATGATAAATTCAGTCTCTTTCTTGGAATAGGATTCCTCGCTAATGCTTTAATCGATTTACTGCATGTTATAGTATCTTATAATTTAATAAATGACCCACTCTTTCTCAAATATTTTATACCACAGACGTGGTTTGCAGGGAGGCTATTTCTCAGTGCTATGTTTGCTATGGCAATTGCAGGTTATCCTATATTGTCTAGGAAAGAAGATTCTAGCACCAATATATTATCTACAGAATCTTCTTTTCTTTCAAGAAAGACAACAGGAGTACAGCAGCTATCACCTTCTATTTCTGATCAAGACAGAAAGGAAAAAGAGGAACAAGAAAGAAAAGAAAGAGAAAGCCGACATAACGATTTACAACAAAAAACGCTTGTAGTATCTCTGGCTGTACTTGCAGGTGTAGCCGCAATTAGTGCAATAAGTTCTCTTTTCGTAGTTTTTCCTGCCGTAGTGTTAGACAATTATCCCTTACATAGACCTTATGAAATTGTTCCACTCATATTATTGTTAGTTGCATTATTTTACTTTTACAAAAATCAACTCTATAAAAAGAGCGATGTTTTCTTTAAGGGAATATTAGGTGCTATTGTAATCGATATCTTCGCACAAATTATAATATCATATTCTTCTGCATCCTTTGACACGGCACATAATGTGGCTCATATCCTAAAGGATGCGGCTTATTTTGTTAACATCATCGGGCTTGCATTATCAAGTATCAATTATAATCTGAGATTGAAGGAAAGCAATGTCAGCTTAGAGGAGAGCAATGCCAGACTGATGGCAAAGGAGGAATTAATTCGCACCCAATATGAAAGATTAAAGGAATCAGATAAGATGAAAAATGAATTTATCAACGTGGCCTCTCACGAATTGCGAACACCTATTCAACCCATTATTAGCCTATCCGCGCTTCTCCGGCCAAAAATACAGGATATTCAACAGCGAGAATTATTAGATGTCATAACAAGAAATGCAAAAAGACTACTACAACTTACTGAAGCGATACTTGATGTCACAAAAATTGAAAGTCAATCACTGACACTAAAAAAAGAATTATTCAATTTAAATGATGTAATAATAAATGCTATGAATGATATAACATTAGGCGTAGAGTTCATTAACAATAATAATATACAGTTATTATATAAACCTCAAGATATTTTTTTGGAAGCAGACAAAGGAAGAATAACACAGGTTATTTCTAATCTACTAACTAATGCTCTTAAATTTACGAATATAGGTACCGTGACCATTTCTGTAAATTCAGAAACGAGAGTTCATAGAAGTAGCAAATACGAGACTGTGTTAGTAAGTGTGAAGGATACGGGTCAAGGCATAAATCCTGACGTACTATCACAATTATTCACAAAGTTTGCTACAAAATCTCCGCTGCATGGCACACAGACTGGGACTGGGTTGGGTCTCTTTATCTCTAAAAGTATCATCGAAACACATGGTGGTAAGATTTGGGCTGAAAACAATACTGATGGGAATGGAGCAACGTTCTCTTTTAGTCTGCCGACCAGTAAGAAAACAACAGTTAAGTCAGAAGACGGGACATAATGTCGTTATTTTTTGTGCTACTAGACTGAAAGGTCGTTGTCCGGAGATCAAAGAATAACTATTGCGATTGCGATCAATATCACATTTTAACATGTTAGTGGAAAAGTTGTGGAACAAAAGTGCTGATGAGGATATTAACAATTTTCAGCAGAATATCGTTTTCAGCCAAAGTTATTTTCATTTTCATCAAAATATTACCCTGCCATAGCACTCATGAAGTCAAAAGTGTGCGGCTATTCGATCCCAATATTTATCGGTCATCCGCACTCAATGCTTATCTATAACCATGCACTATGGCCAAGTGTTACTGCAAGAAACGGTAATGATGACCTCTTTCTAGCTCTGAGCCGTTTCTGCTTTCTCGCTTCGAGTTTGATTCCGTAACGATAAGAACAAGTTTCTTTGTACCTATTTGGAGTGAGTTTGTATATGAAATAGGTATCTAGACTACTTTCGCTTTATCGCACTAACAATTTCAAGATTAGTTTTTTTGTAACCAAAATAATGACCTCAAAGGGAATTGATTTAATTAACTGATTGTTCAAATTCTAATATACGTCCACTTGCTCGAATCCATTCAAGGAACCTTTTGGTCGGAAAATGCAATAGTTCGTGAAATCAGAAATCTGGTGGGGAGGTAACAAAGGGCTAAATAGATGTTACCATAAATGGTAATACTAAGTGGAAAGAACGCAATTCGAATGTAGTCTCGGAATTTCAATGATGTCACTTACATCTAGGAATCAGCTTTAATTGTTTATTCTACTCAATAAATCTTTTTATCGACCAAGCAGAAGTTGGACAGATAATTGGACTTATTTCATGAACGCATGATTGGCAACCGGCCACGCATGATAGCCGAAATGTGTCTATATAATAGCAAAAGGAAGGGTAAAAGCATATTAGGAATGTTAGAGGAATTGCAAATATATGACTATGAATTGTCCGGTGTGCGGTGTGATGATGGTATGGCTAAACGGTTCTATTAGCCATGATCCTCCGCTAAAATACTACCAATGTCGCATATGCAAGGTCAGCGTCACGAAGTATCCTGACGATACATATGAAATCTTAGAGATAAAGAACCAACAAAAATAAAAAATATTAGAATTAATATTCGAAATTGGAATCTTGAAGTTGTACAAACTTCAGAGTGCAACATTGGAGTTTGAGACAGTTTTTCTATCTTGGGTAATAAGCTTTAATATTTTCGAGCAAGGTAACACGTAATAAGATGAAGAGGACAAGAACTAAAGGATCTCTGCGCCGTCAAATTAGTTTACGCGATAGCATTATTGTTATGCCTGGAGTTTTCGATGCACTTAGCGCTAAGATAGCTCAGCATGTAAGCTTTGATGCAATGTTTCAAACAGGCTACGGCTCATCTGCCTCATTGCTCGGGATGCCCGATTTTGGATTTTTAAACGCCGGTGAAACGGTAGATAATGCATACAGGATAATACACGCTGTGGATGTGCCTGTGATCGTAGATGCAGATACTGGGTACGGGAATCCCTTGAGTGTGTGGCGACTAGTGCGGGATCTGGAAAGTATGGGAGCAGCTGGTATATTTTTGGAGGATCAAGTTTGGCCAAAAAGATGTGGTCACATGCAAGGTAAGAATATCATACCAACGAACGATTACATTTTGAAACTTGAGGCAGCGCTAGATGCACGTAGAAGCAAGGATTTCATCATTGTTGCCCGAACCGACTCCCGGGCCAGTCGAGGCTTAGACGAAGCCATCAATAGGGGCAAAACGTACTTCAAGGCAGGTGCGGATGTGATTTTTATCGAGGCACCAACGTCGATTAAGGAATTATCCAGAATTGCAAATGAAATCGATGCGCCATTGGTAGCAAATATGATTGAGGAAGGAGTAACCCCAACCCTTACCGCTCGGCAACTGTTTCATATGGGGTACAACGTAGCCCTGTTTCCATTATCTGCTCTATACGCGGCGACTTATGGGATACTGAAAGTATTCAGAGAACTAAAGGCAACGGGTACGACAGAACATGGACGAGAAATGATGGTTACGTTCAATGAATTCAATAAACTTGTGGATTTGCAGAGATATATGGAATTGGAGAAGAGATACGCATGACACGGGTGCTCTTTTCTTATGCACTTTGCATTAATTATTTATTGGGTGTTTTGCAGGTTTGAGATACAATCTAGCTGCAACAGTCATCGCGCGATAAAATCGGCCATCTTACTACAGGGAGAAGTCTTCCTTAGAACTTGGATATCATGTCTCATTGATCTCTCCACCTTCAATCATAACATTTAAGTTATTTAGAACACGATAATAGTAGAACTTTGCTTGCAAAAGCCGATCTATCTGTGATAATTCCCACGTATAACGAATATGATAATATTCTACATTTAGTTGAGGTTATAAAAGAAAAGCTTCCGAGTGGCATTTCTTCAGAGATAATTATTGTGGATGACAATTCTCCGGACGGGACTGGTAGGTTAATTGCGAATTATATAGAGGATGACCGTTCCGTTTATCCTAGCGTTCAACAAGCACATGAAAATAGCAACAATTTGGCAATCAATACTAGAGAATCCATAGTTAAACTTGTTCACAGAGAGAACAAAAGTGGCCTTATCTCTGCTATCTTACAGGGTGTAAAATCTTCCACAGGTAAGTATATCTTGGTTATGGATGCAGATTTTTCTCATCCACCAGAAACTGTACCCATGTTAATCAATGAGTTATTAGGTGACCGTAACTGCATAGTCGTTGCGTCGAGATATATAGGAGGGGGATCAGTACGGGGATGGCCGTATAAGAGACTACTGTTGAGCAAGATGGCAGCAAAGATTGCAATACATGGACTTAGGTTGTGTAATATTAAGGATCCCAATTCTGGCTTTTTTGCATTTCCACGTCATATTATCGAAAATATCCGGTTCGACACATACGGATACAAGTTTCTCCTTGAGATATTGGTCAAGGCTCAAGGAGTAAGAGTAAAGGAAATACCGTATGCGTTTATTGATAGAAAATCAGGAGAAAGCAAGCTAGATACTCGCGTGATGCTTGATTATGTCAGCGCAATATGGTATCTATACAGATATGGCCGAAAGCCGAAACGAGTAACTCCGGATAAACAAGAGAAACGCAAATCGGTATTATTTCTATCCAAAGCAGCCAGATTTTATACTGTTGGTGCCACGGGCCTGTTGTTAAACTATATCGTTTCAATGATGTTGACGAAAGGGATCATCTCGAATTTTTGGTACATAGAAGCCTCGACAATAGCGATAATCTTGTCAATAACTTCCAACTTTTTTCTGAATAAAATTTGGACATTCGAGGACAGAGACTTCTCAGCGAGGAGCACTCTGAAACAATACGGCATGTTTCTGGGCTTGAGTACTTTTGGAGCAGTTGTTCAATTGATACTTCTATATTTGTTCGTTCAATCTGGTTTTCAATACACAGCCTCCTTAGTTTTGGCAGTTGCTGCTGCTTCAGTCAGCAATTTCCTGCTCAACAAAAAATGGACTTTTCGCGAAAAAGTATGGGGCTGAATCTGCAGATGTTTAACCAATGCTGAAGAACTAATCACTAAGAGAGCTGCTGCAAAGGCTTTGATAGATCGGACTATCGGTAACACACTATCGGCAAGGGATATTGACAGTGTTCATAACTGACTTTAAATTCTCCCAGGCATTTGCTACTCAAGTTGAATCAAATGTAATGGCTTTCCAAAAGTTTCTGACAGAGCAAAACAACCTAAGGGCGATACAAGTGATTGCAAACCAAACCGTTGTCCAAGCCTTAGCAACAGCACGAGCGAATGCAGGTATCAGTGCATTTAAGACAAAGTCAACAATATCTTAAGTGGCTATCAATTAACAGGTGGAACGAACAAATGCCTTATGCTCTTGGTAGTGGTGCACATCCGTTTTTCCAATTGCCACAAGCAAAACCACGACCAAACCAAACTAGATGATACTCTCACATACTATACACCTGATCTGGATTCACGTTAGCTAGACGTAATAAATGCAGGTCCTTATTTTTGCTAAATTCAATGGCGGGTTAATAATGAGTCCCTGCCTATCGTTCTACGTAAGGATTAAGAACCCTTAAGTAGAATAATACCCGGCTTGTTATAAATGTCATATGTTCCCTACGAATATTGGTTTAAACATGGAAAGACATACAAAGATGAATTTCGATATAACAAAAACTTTCATCTACAGGAGAAAATACTGATCGATTATCTGAAAGATAATGTTTCTTCTTTTTCAAGTGTGATCGAAGTAGGATGTGGATTCGGACGTATCACCAAATTATTGCTATCAAATTTTCCGAATATCATTGAATATCTTGCCATAGACCTTTCGCCTGATCAAATAGAAAATGCTAAAGAATCGATTAGACAAGGAATAGAAACAAAAGGGCCGGACCTAATCCTTACTTTTATTGTCTCTGATATACAATCCTTTCAAGTACAAAAGAAGTTTAATTTGGTAATAGCGTCCGAAGTTCTTATGCATATACTACCGTCCGAAATTGAGGAAGTTATGCGCAAACTTGTCAGTATGTCAAACGAACACGTCGTTAACATTGATTGGTACGAACAACAAACACCAAGTAAGGCAGCACCACATAATTTCATTCATCAATATGAAAAGATTTATCGGAATATGCCAGGAATATCGAATGTTTATCGAATTCCAGTGATTAAGAAGGGATCATGGCTCACGTCAGTGGACACAAAACAATGCGTATTTCACGCCTTGACAAAAATTAATTAATTGAACCCTCCTCTAACTGCAGAAGTTTCTGGATGATATACTAAAGTGTTAAATGAAAGACTATTTTCATTTCAAGATTTCAAAAGAGTCAATCATTTTTTGTACGGTTGGTAAGTAATAAGAGTATTTTTCTGGTTCAGCTGTATAGCTAATAATATAGACTTTGTCCCCTTTTAATGCCATGACCA
>JBPYDU010000003.1:0-5085 GCA_051985995.1 Candidatus Nitrosopolaris sp. | reverse complement strand
CTTCTACCTCATATTCCTTTCCTACTTCCACTGGTGCTGGCCCTCGAGGACCTCTGAAGTTCCTACTGCCACCACCGCCATAACCGTAACTCACATGGTCAAGAGTTTGGTAGCTCTATAAATCCTTATTCAACTGTCTAATAAATTGTGCGCCAAAGCATCTGAAAATCCTAGTTCTGAAACCATGTATGATGATTTGGGGCGCCCGAATTAAGGTTAGGCGCCGTATTTTGTCGTAAATCATCAAGCAATAAACTTGAATCCGAATGGTTTCCAAAAATTGACCTTTGTCATGATCACTCTTTCTCCGGCGCTGTTACTGATAGTCGATGCATCACTTTGTCATGACTCCTGTGTTCGAACGGTCAGATGCAGCATCCGCTTTTGCAGTAGAGGCCTTTCTGAAGTAGTCGCTCAACCAACCGAGCACGCGAACCCATCCGTCCTCATGCGTGCTGCGCGCCTGCTCGCTTTGAAATCCGGAATGCACAACGCGCACCCGAGTGCGTCCGTCCCATTCTTCGAGCTCGTAACGTATGACTGTTTCCTCCTCAATTGGGACGCCCCAGAGCGTAGAGCCGCGTATGTTCAAGCAATCGGGGTGGGTCGATGACCCGATAGACGCCCGTTGCTGAGAACTCTCGGCCGTCAGCGAAGCGGCCGGAGAATCTCACGGATCCGCCGAGGCGCAGATCGTGATCCATGTGAGTCACACGATACAGTTCATCATCACCCCACCATTGCAGGAGCTGTTCGGGTTCGGTGAGCGCAGCAAACACGGAAGCAGCCGGGGCATTGACGACGATTTCCCGCTCCCCAGTCATGGTCTCAACATTCATGGACATTCTCCTCTCAAGTGCGGCTGTGGTAATCCAGTAGAAGGACTCGGTACCGGCCTTCTCAGCACAACTGCCTCGACGACCGGCTTTATGACTGCCAACAACACACCACTCTTATACTGACTTAAGATTTGGGTTTGAATTTTCACTCTTTCAAATCACCTTTCATCATTAGGTAACGAAGAGTAAGTATTTAACTTGGTAAGTGATGATATCGATAGTAGGTGAGCCAACTGTTACTTGTTAGGAGAACATAGGGTTGAATGGATGGAGAAAAACATGATGGTCTTTTAGAGTCAGTGAGGAGTCCTTCAAGGTATTAGACGAAGAAGTAGTGGTAGTGGTGGTGAGCGTCAACACTCTGGTCGATCAGATTATCAGGGTGCATACACTTTGATTGATCTTTGACTCATACATATGGCATAGAGTAGGAATAGTTAATTGACTTGTATAGGATTGTTAATATATGTAATTCACTTGGAATATTATTACAAGCTGACTGAGATATTATTCCCTTGGTGAGGGGACCCACTTGGAAGTACTGAATAGCAACCTGTCTAATGGATTGTATCTTGTCTGAACATGGGGCCTCAATCACCAGCACAATAATTAAAAGCTAACTTTTGTCAATTGGGGCAGTTTTAGTAGAATTACCACCAGCAAAGAAATTGGTGAGCTGTTTTATAACGAACTGTGGCTGCTCTTCTGGAATAAAATGACCTGAATTTGGGACTGTAATACCATGAACATTTTGAGCTAATGCCTTCATGGCATACAATGTAGGGTTACCAGTGGCATTACCTCCTAATGCTGGATAATAGGATCCTCCTACCGCCAGTACTGGCATTGTAAGCTTAGTCTTCGAATAATTCAGATTTTGAATCGCATCCTGTGGAAAAGCTCGGTAATACTCAAATCCAGCACGCATTCCGCCTGGAGCAGAATAATGACTAACATATTCGTTTATATCACTCTCTGTTATCGCCGCTGGATTATATGCCGCATTGCGGTAGAACCATGATAAATACATTAACTCTTTTCCTTGAACAAGGGCTTCTGGTAGATCACGAACCTGATGAAAAGAAAACCACCATAATTTTCCTTGAAGTTGAGGAGGAGTAAAACCAGGTAAAGGAAGATCCATGATGACTAACTTTCGTACTTCTCTCGGATGTGCAGCCGCATAAGAATAGGCCACCTGTGCTCCTACATCGTGACCCACTAGAAAAATTGTTTTAAATCCTATCTGAGTAACTAGTTGATGAATATCCGCTGCTACAGTTTTACCATCATAACCAGTTAATGGTTTTGAAGAGTCTCCAAGGCCCCGTAGATCAGGTGCAATGACGGTATAGTTCTTAGCTAAGGCCGGCATTACTTTATGCCATTCATACCATGTTTCGGGCCATCCATGTAGTAAAACCAGAGGGTTACCGTGGCCTCCAATAACATAGTGCAATTGAATACCATTAAGAGAAGCCATACGATGGGAAAATGTCATGTTATCTATCTGAAAAAACGTACCGTTAAGTAGTTGTTGTTGTGCCATGGCAGTATGATTTTGATTTAGTATTAATGTGCACGCAAATATCCAAGTAACAATTACACCAATCAAGAGAAATGTTGTTGCCGTCAAATGATATGGAGCATGGAATGATGACTTATCCTTCCGATCCATTACATAGTTTAGTTGTCCGGTGTCTATAAGTATATCTGCATACGCAGTGTTGAGAAGCACGAAGCCTAGGTTTGATTTCAACAGTAAGACAATTGGTCCAGTTGTCAATTAGGAGCTAGCCTCACTAACGTCTTTCCCTTCAGCGACCCATTTGGACATATCATTATGAAACTGATATGGACGCAATCTGGCAAACAACAGAACCTACTGCTCCTGAAGCAGCCGACACAAAAACAGTCTCAGCTTCTTTGAGTTGGCCAATTTTTAACAGACCGACATAGGCAGAGTCCTGTCATCCTATATAATCCTAGATAGGATTGAATGGTAATGATTTGGGTCAATTTTAATGACGGCATCACTAGAGCCAATACCATCCCCTTACTTCCCCAACGCAATGCCCCTTGAGAGCTTTACCCACTTCGAATTGTGGTAGATGGCTTTTGCGCTCTGTCATACGGCCTCGCACATAGGGATCGACTGACATCCAGATGTTTTTAACAAGAAACTCACCTACAGTAAGCTCCGGAACCTCGAATTCTGCGAGCTCAAAATTGTCACTTGTTGGAACCCAATTGGACTTTGTTTTAGACGAATTTCACGAGAATAATTTTTAGGCATTCTCTTTTCGCCTATGCAAGCTTTTCAGCAGGATATGGCCTGATGTTAAACTAGAAGGAGAGCTGTGTGTGTCGCTGTTGCAGAACAAGGTGGCTGTCATATTTGGTGAAGGAGGAGACTAATCAAGAGACATGGAATCTTACAATAACTGAATTTTTGCTGATATCAAACAGCGGAATAATTCCAATCGTGGTTTTCATACCTTGTTCAATCCAATTCTTCAAAAACAAAGACCATTTCTCATCAAGATCGTGAAGAAGCGTCATAGTATAGTTAGTTCCATCAGTGTCAACCTCGTACTGTGCAAATTCTGCGTACCTGCAAACTAATGACATATATTCAAGATATGTTTCTAAGGTGGTTTTCTTAAACCAAAACAATATGAATTGCTTAGGAATTTGGGTACCTATTTCCTTTGAGACACGTATAATATTATCATCTTCAATCATTCGTAGAATCGATCTAAACGCATCTCGCTTTAACGAAATTATCCCAAATCTTTCATTGTATCTATCCCATTCTGCATACTTTGTCATAATAGCAGATAGTAGTGCGTTTACAGTAATTCTCTTAGTCTTGGCGTCTTTTCGAAGCAGGGTATCTAATGCTTTTGAAATCCTGACTGATCTAATGAGCGTTTTTTCCTTACTAGGCATGCGGTATTAAGTGTATTACACTGTATTACACTATAAACATTTCAAATCACTGTACTCATCGTGCATAATAATACGGAATGCACTATAATCATACGTATGAAAGAAATTGAGTATATAAGATACGATATTCCCACTGAAAAGCAAAAGGAATTTGAGCTTGCATACGAGAAAGCCCAAGAAGCTTTGAGAAGATCTTCACATTGCCTCAACTATGAACTGTCCCATTGCGTCGAAAAACCGGAGAATTATATCCTTCGAATCGAATGGGATTCGCTAGAAGGTCATATGAAAGGATTTCGTAGCAGCCCAGAGTTTCAGCTATTCTTTTCAGCAGTTCAGCCATTTTTCAACAACATAGAAGAAATGCAGCATTATGAGTTAACACGCGTCAAGAAATGAAATGAAACAAACTTCAGCTAAGAAAAAAAGAATTCTAATGGTCGTATCAAATCCGGCAGCATCTACGAGTACTGGCTGGCCGGTCGGTTTCTGGGCCGCTGAACTTACACATGCCTATGAAAAGTTTCTAGAAGAAGGATTTGACATTACTATATCCAGTCCTTTAGGTGGAAAGGGTGTTGGAAGAATGGGTGTTCGAAGGTGACACCGGCTAACGAACCTGGTTTCATTATCAAAATTTTTAATCGATTAAAAGTGCCATTCTTCCCCATCCAATAATCCGATCAAAGTTACCTGCAAAGTCATAGGTTTTAGTCTCATCATCAGAGTCATCACTCTCAGAACTACGAGAAGATGAAGTATTATACTCTAGTAATTCCTGATACCAAGGGGTTCTTATGTTACATAAGGATATAGAATGACCGCCGTTACATAAGGATAAGAATACGAGACTTTTGCATCTCTCCCACTAGTCCTTGCTTGATTGGAGGATCCAGATAGGCGTGCCGCACAAGCCAGCAACGGGATATACTAAACTAGCCTACATCACTTACTGGCTAACGTGCAAACCCAACTTCTGCAAGTTTCAAACCACTAGGCGATAGGGAGGGAGAACTTTTTCTACCCTCATCCGTGCACTTGCCAAATGTCAAATAGTCTGGCACAATTTAAAGCAGACGTGTCAGAAGCCTCTCGACTATCAATATCTTTTTTGGACAATATATTATTCCGATCTAAACGTTTTAGTTTTGGGATTGAATAGTTTTTCCAAGAGCATTTCACTATAATCAACTATTTCTTTATCTTCGTTTGCTGTAGCACATGACCTTAACGAAGTGGCAAGCTCGCGAAGTTCATTTGCTTCTTGTAATCTTAGGGTTCCCTTTTCACATTT
>JBPYDU010000002.1:0-14663 GCA_051985995.1 Candidatus Nitrosopolaris sp. | reverse complement strand
AAGCAGCGGCGAATAATAGAAAACTGACCGCGATAGAGCTTGCACCACTCACAGAATTTATAAGGCGCAGATATTACGAACCTTTAGCCAAGAATCTGGAAACTTTGTTAAAAAAAGTATTAGAACGATTCGATAAGGGTGAACTACACAATATACTGGATCGAGAGAAAATCACAGATATACTAAGGATTGAAGACAACTTCGTTTATTTCAGGACTGTAGCAGCAGGTCAGAAGAATGAATGGTATGATACCATGATTAAGAATAGATCTTTGGACGTTGAAGCACAGGTCATTGATGATTGGGAAACCGAATTAGCCGCCATAAGTGAGAGAGTTAATAAAATTGAGCTACGATTAGGAGATGCTCTAGGTTGTCAGGAAAGCCAGACCAGTGAGCTATTCAGGCAATATAGGGAAAAAAGGCGCCATTGGTATAGTCTTAGGAGAAGGTGATAATGGTGTCCATTTGTAGCAGGTATGGCCGTCGAGATGATTATTGTGACATGACGAACGCACATGGTATATGTCATATGTCATCAAAGCTTTCAAAGGCAAAGGAAAAAAGCGCTGAAAATGTCTATCTCATTAATATAACAGCATAATCATAATTCTTGGCTTTAGCTATGGCATAGATCATAGATAGTCAAACACTGTTCACAATAATATTTCTCCCGTGAGGTCCGGATAATCTTGACATGTTTGTTTGTTCTCCAGCAACTGTTACATCTTAATACAAAATCATTAATCGCAGGATCCCATTCATCCACAAATCTATACTAACTCCTCTGCACTATTTAAAGAAAAAACAAGCAATGAAGATTCAAGTTGAGAATCCGGAATGAATTTTAACTTGTTTTGCCAGTGCTGGCAGGTCCACTCTTCCAGTTGAAATATTGTATCGTATTGATGATATGATATCTACCGTATATCCAGGAGCTAAATGGATTGTTCCTGTTATTGAAAATCTTAAATCGCGGTATTCATATTATGCTTGTTACAAGAAGAGATTCACGAATTGAGTTCGGAAAGAAAAGAAAAGCAAATAGGAAGAAAGGATGAAGACAAAATAGACCAAGTAGACAAGACCAGCGAATCCGTCATAAACCGGATGATAGGAGTTAATAATAATAATTTAGGTACGGTAAATCGAAAAGACGAGCTTATTGATTTAGAAACACTCCTTACACAAAGACAAGACAGGCTTTTCGAGGCATTAGAGGAACGATATCAGTACAGTACCTCAATAAAGCATGGTCAGAACTATCTTCTTAACTACGTAAGCTCCATGAGGCCCCTGGTTATCATGTATGCCGACCTAGTTGGCTCAACTAAAATGAGCATGACTCTGCCAGTGGATAAATTAGTTACAATAATTAGAGCCTTTGTACACGAAATGTCCTCCGTGGTGGAAACTTATGATGGGTATGTTTTGAAATATGTGGGTGATGCTATCATCGCTTTCTTTCCTCCTGGATTTAACATATACCTTACGTACGACAAAGCAGTTAGATGCGCAAAATCGATGATTAATGTGCTCAATAGCGGAATTAACCCAATATTAAAGAATTATGATTGTCCTGAACTATTTGTAAAAGTGGGTATAGACGAAGGAGATAACGTGGTTGTTCAATATGCATATGACAAGAGCTCACAAATAGATATACTAGGATACACTATGAATGTAGCAGCAAAGATAACTTCCTTGACAGGTCCGAATAAGGTTTCAGTAGGGGAAAATGTCTATAAATTATTGCATCCCGGATTAAAAGCAGAATTTCATGAATTAGTACACAGTACTGATGAATGGAAATATACTGATCGTGACACAGGCAAGCTTTACAAAGTCTATACGCTGAACTAAAAATAGGAATAGCAACTTCGGTTGGTAATGGTTTAGCTGGTAGATTAGTATACAGTTGATAACAAGAATTCGTCAAATCCATTAGTTTTTATTTTACTCGATATACTTCTACTCTGGTTAATGTCTCGCGTTTATAAGAATGCACTAGTGAAGTTTAATGTTTAATTTAGTACCACTATGATCGTCTATTTTGAGAAATAGATAAAAATTTTAACCCCAGGAATTGAAAGATGCGCACTGATGGTTGATAATAGAATTGATATCTTACATCACAGTCACATGCCTAAAATGTTTATCTAATTCTCATTGTATATTCGTATTATGAAACAGATAGACATCGTTTTCCCACACGAGCGACTTAAAGAAGTAAACGATATTCTTTACAAACACAAGGTGGGTGGTCTTTCGTTCTATGATATTAAAGGTAGAGGTCGATCAGAACGTAAAGCGGTACAACAGAGGACAGCAGAAGGATACCAGACGGGACGTCCATACGTCCCGGAATTCGGAACTAGAACTAAACTTGAAGTGCTCGTACCAGATTCATTGGCAAAACAGTTAATAGATGACCTTCTAGGAAGTTTAAGCACTGGGTCAGTTTCAGATGGTAAAATCTTTGTGAAAGATGTCACTGAAGCTTATGATATCGGTTCAAAACAGAGCGGAGACGTTGCACTGGGAATGTAATTTTGTTTGGATGCAGTTTCCAGAATTAGTCAAGAACTCTTATACATGTCGATGGATGAAGATTCAATAGGATAGTTATTGAACCAAGTGTAAAATAGTTTTTGAAATCACACTGTGATTCTAAACTCACCCGCTTATGATCGGATGGTATGAATTTTTAATGATTGCTGGATTGTTGCATGAATTTCAACGATTTTTATTGATAAAGCACGAACCAGTTTCATAATCTTGAGATACTAAAATCATAAATCAACAATTAATTGATATTTAAAAACTAATTGGGCGACGTCGGCTAAAGTCACACATTGGGGGTGTTATTAACTAATTTTAACCATAATGCCAGTTTCGAATGAGAGTATAAGGCTCATCAAATCAGAGTGAGAGTTAGTAGGTAATTTAGGATCTAGTTGTTCAAATTATCGAAATAGCGAAACGTCTCGCGGAAACCATTCCCGTTCGGTATTTGCCGGTAATGCTTCCAATATAAAAAATCGAACAAAATTTTAGATGTCTACTGTTAGTAATTCGTAATAATCCAACTGATCCTATCTATCGAATTTAATATTATCATTATCGAGCTAAATCAACGATGTTGTTAGTTGCTATACCGCTTTTTTGCATAATAGAATTCCTCCGGCAGGAATAGCTCTTGCACATCAGGGGGAAGCACATCTTCTTGGATGACTCCTTTTCCTTGCGCAAAATCCTTTAGGAAGTCATCGCCGGTAATTTGGGCTAACTTCTTTACGGGGTATAAATAGAGATTATCAATCCATGCGGGATATTTCGGTCTTACGTACCTACATCGTTCTGTGAGCTTCAAAGTAAAATACCATGCTAAACCTTCTCTAAGCTGCTGTGAATGGTTTTTGCTAATTATACCGTGTATTAGTTCATGCAAGTAATGACCAAATTTCGCAACGTCATGCCTGATGATAATCTCTTTTAAACGATAATCAGTTATTGCAACGGATTTTGTATCATCGTATTGCAAAGGTAGTTCTCGTCTTCTAGATATCACTTGAATTTCCATTTCCCAACTTCCATGGCATATAACAATGTCAAATGATGTTCGGACGCCAAAATATTCGGCGATGATCTCATCTGCATTACCGATGAGCATTAATACTTTCTGAGTTTCCTCCGTAGGAATATCCGTAAGTAGAGTCAAGCTCTTTTGCATATACATTAGATGTTGTCTGTCGCCAATCGTTGGGGGATCTACATGGATAAATACGACTTATAAATATTAGCAATCTTAGTAAAATACACATAAGAGCTTTCACATGGAGCATCGACTACGCGTAAATAATTGGAGTTTGCATAGAATATAATGCAACTGGTACTAATATGGACAAAAAATCAGCGCAGCATGGGAAATGCGACTCAGTATTTGAGGATCCGATTCTTGCAAAAGAATATCAAGAAAAGGAATAAGACAATAGTCTGATAACCGACTATTATTATTTCTGAGGTACATGCAACAAACGCGTCTCTTTGGGGTATCGTAATACCCATCCATCGGCGTCGCTAATATCAGTTGGGTTAGGCTCTTAAGGTAGTAATTCTTTCGCGGATAGAATGGTAGGATTTACACAAATGGCAACCATTAACGTTCTGAGGCAGCAATCGAAAAGCAAAAACATTGTTGAAAATTTTTATTACCCACATTACAAGAATAAATTGTAGTACGACGATTCCATTAGATGTGCAATCAGCAAAGATGCAATTAGAGTTAAAGGCAGACACGATTACAATAAAGGCAAACATGTGGCAAGGCATCCTGACTACTGAAACGTTCGAGGGTCCAGATTGCTATACGCAAATGTTGAATTTTATTAAACATGCATTCCCCGATGATCATTTTATCGATGCAACCATCGTTCTTGATTAATTGAACATTTATTAAATTTACTATTATAATCGTCAACGGATCAGATAGTGGATACAGATCGATTCCCTATAGAACGTTTTTTGAAATGAAGATTTTTATGGTATTGTGACTGATAATACATATGAATGCATTTGATAGACATAGGAAAAACTTTACTGCGTGGTGTCAAGATTGTAATGAGGTATTCGATGAAATCTGGTCCGCTAATGCACACCATGATCTGAAAGGACATCAAATAAAAATTACCGAATTCTGGATTACAGGCAGAAGCTAAAATAATATTGAAAAACGAAATTTGACCAAATAGTTAACCTTTCCTCATTCCACTAAACGACGCATTAAGTATTATTTTCCTCGTGATTTTGATTATCTCATAGATTGCATTTCTAAGATCGCTGGCCACATTGCCGAGCATCCTCACTATTACGCCAGAATTATATGGCAAGATCGACGCACCTCCTGAAAAATGCGTAAACTTCTGTAACCCAGAATTTATCTCATCCTTTAATTCTTTAACATAATCTGTCTTTGCAAGTATGTACGTACTTCCTACGACATCAAAAGTGCCTAGTATACCTATTGTGTTCAAGTTGCGTTTCTTAGGCTCCAATATGGCAATATCAATGAACCTTAGCGTATCCTTCTGGTTCTTTGCTAAAGCCTTCATGTAACAAATATCGTACTGAAATGATTCTCCGCTTGCAACCCTTCCGGGGACTATGATTTCGGAGTAGATCATTGTTCCATTTTCATGAACCTTCAAATTAATTGTCTGGTAGAACCGTGAGTCTCGGTACGGAATTATTTGGTCAGGAATGAATTCTAGGTAGCACCCGTCATCAACAACAGCATTTACGATCTGCGTGGCATA
This sequence comes from Candidatus Nitrosopolaris sp., assembly GCA_051985995.1. Lineage (GTDB taxonomy): Archaea > Thermoproteota > Nitrososphaeria > Nitrososphaerales > Nitrososphaeraceae > Nitrosopolaris. Next base: position 9,348 of record JBPYDU010000002.1, on the reverse strand, counting down.
ATTTCGTTCCATTCTGTATACCCTCGTTGCTCCCTGCGTCGTTATATGAGCACAAGCCTTATTTTTCAGTACTATATCCATCCTGTACCTGTCACCCTGCAGTATTCCTCCAGAAGGAGACATTATGTAGATATAAGCCATAGAGGGCAGTGACTCCTCCAAATAAAGTGCTCTTTGAGTGAAAAGTGGAATCTTAGAATACTGTTCTTTGACAACAGTCTTTCCTCTTTCCTGATCTTGCTCTAATAATAATGTCAGAGCACCGATCTTGCCTGCTCTTCCCACCCGCAGCTGTTTCAGCTCTGATCCGTAGACCTGTACCTCAGGCGGAATATCATCCGGGGTGTAAAATTCTAAGCTACTCATTAATACTATCTATTTATGTAACCTATCTCTTTACAACCGCTTTTGGAGGGGCCTCGAAAAGAAGATCTCTTACTATGTGTTCTGTTACCTCCTCAGTTCCCTGGCCGGTTTTACAGTTCACAAATACGTAAGGTTTACTGCCTCGGATAGCCTTGGCATCTCTTTCCATGACACTGAGGTCTGCGCCAACGTAAGGCGCAATATCTATCTTATTAATGATTAAGAGATCACAGCTCTCTATCCCTAGACCTCTTTTTCTTGGATATTTATCACCACCCGAGACATCTATGATATAAATAAAGTAATCGGCCAGCGCAGGGCTAAAAGTAGTAGTAATATTGTCACCCCCGCTCTCAATTAAGATTAAATCGAGATCCCTATTCTTGGATTCCATGTCCTCTACGACCGAAATATTCATTGACGGATCTTCGCGTACAGCTGTATGAGGACATCCTCCAGTTGCAAGCCCTACTACCAAATCCTCAGACATTAAGCCCCTTTCTGTCGCAAGATTTCGTCTCATCCGTTCGGCATCTTCCCTCGAAACGACATCATTTGATATTATCCCGGCCTTGTAACCTCTCGATGATAATCTAGGAACGATCTGCTCTATCAACATGGTCTTTCCGGAACCCACAGGCCCACCGATACCTAATCTAGGGATTCTCTTAGAGCTCATAAAAGATGTACCAGGCAAGTCAAGTAATAAACATTTTTGATGACATTCTTTCGTGTGCCATTTGGAGTAGATCTATATCCGGGGCAAACTGCCACATGCTAGTCAATGCTCTGTCAATATTCTTTTCTACACTCTCCGATATAGTCGGTTTTAACTCATGAATGATTCTTTGTCCATCAAAATGCTGTAGCAACCCCAGTCTTAGTGCCGCTCCCACCATGCTTACGCTGAAACCATAAAGCATCATAAGAGCAGCTTTATACTTTGGAATACCTAGGGCATTGCCAGATACCGCCAATGCTACAGGATAGACTCCGGAAGCTCTCTTATCCCTTACTGCTTCTTGATATCCATTCAGTATGCTGTTATCAGTTCTGAATGAGCCCACGCATCTTAGTACCTGTGTTCCAGATCTGGTCGAAGCATTCCTTACTTCCTCAATAAGTTTCATCGAGAATATTGTATTATCAACTTCTATTAGTTTCTGCAAATCTTTTCTTTGTATATGTTCGTACGAGTTTCCAAGAGCACTACAATCAGCTGGGCCTATCTGAAGTTCCAAATACACTTTTATCAAATCGCGCAATCCATCTGCGTCTGTTATCTTCCTATTGCTGTAGTATAAAGCCTCCAAACCACTGGATGTCGTATACATACCACTTGGAAAAAAAGAATCGGAAAGTTGCAGCATGCTTATTTCATCTATGCTTAGCTTATGAATGCTCATGTATTTCTGTTCCATCTTCCGGTTCGAACACCATAGTTGTCTTTTTGATCTCCAGATGTTCATTAATTGGTTCGAAGAGCTTCTTGAACATCTCCAGTTCAGTATCTGCTTGAATTGGAAAGTATATTTTGTTTCCCTCTAACTTTATTGGTCGATGCAGATTACCTATAGTATGTCCGACCCTAACAGGTACTTCGACAATATCGTCTTCGTGTATGTTATCTCTGATCTCTATCATAATCACTTCCTCCGGTTCTATCCCAACAACCACCATTTTGTTTTCTGTTATAATTATAACATCGCCGTGTCTAAGCCTGGTGCCGGGTGGAAGGGTCAGAGCTACATCTGTGTCCTTGTCAGAGATTTTTCTCATTCTGACCCGTTGAGATTCTAATCTGGTGATTTTAATAGTCTCACAAACTTTTCTCGAAGTCATTTCATCATATTTGTCCTTGAGTTTCTTATCGTTGTTGATATTTCCAAGTACTGAACTCACTGTGATCAATTTCTATTGTATCTTCTCCTTCTCTCTCGTCTTACTTGATACGCGGCTCTTCTTTACTGCTTCAATCATATCAAACAATCTTTGTGTGTAGTCAACGCTACCATAATGCCCTAGGGTTGATCTATCAACCGTCGCAAAAACAAGCCCCCGATCACCAAATTTTACTTTGGCCTTAATCTCAAACCTTTCAACAATAACACATGTTGTAACCTTGTGGTCGGGATAATCAAGATTCAAATGTGACGCAGGATCAATTAAACCTGACATTGATTCAATTCTACCGGCCAAAATCACCACATGCCTTACCTTTGTAGGATCAGTTACGACCAAGTTTTCATCAACATTAGATTCTTCAACACAGTGTCGAACCAACATTTTCTCAAATCATCTCTTTGTCTCTGATAGAGCTTGTTGGCTAAGGTCTTCAGCTGCAAGGTTTCTATCAATTCGCAAAACAGATTTAGCAATCTCTCCAGCAGCTTCAAGAGCCATGGTCTTCACCAACAATGGATCAAGCACACCCAACTTCCACATGTCTACTGGATCACCTGAATCGATATCTATACCAAAAGTATCAGGAGAAGCCTTTGCCGCCATGACTTTTTCGAGTCCATTGAAACCAGCATTTGTGAGTATTTGACGCATGATGCTCTCAAGGGCTGAGGCAACAACATCAAGACCAACCTGTTCCAGGCCCTTCAACCTTAGGTTCTTTACCTTCTCAATAACATGCAACTCGGCAGCCCCGCCACCGGCAACAACACCCTTATTCAGGGCTGCTTCTGCAGCATTTACCCCGTCTATGGCAGCCCTCCACCTCTCAAGAGATGTTTCCTTAGTCGTGCCAGAAACTATCAGTGTAGCCATACTCCCGCCCGATCCATTATCTATGTAAATTACTCCATTATCCTCATCTTCGTATATATGATCTGCTTTGCCTAAAATATCTGATTTTTTCAGATCGTCCATCATCCTAACAGGCTTAGCATGAGTATAGCGGGATAAGTATTCTATCTCTTCTATAGATATACGCACAGCAAACACTTTGTTCGCTACAAGTAGGTTTTCTATAACCTGATCTACCTCACCAGATGCTATCAAAATAACGTTCGCACCGGTTGACAACAGGGAGTTAACTATCTCCTTTGACTTTGCAACCCTATCATTTTCCATACTCAGAATATCTTCGTACTTGCTATTTTCCTTCACCCAAGCTTCTTTGACAGGCTTCAAATCCAATCTCGCGATCATAACCCTTGCATCCTTAATCTCCAAAGGCATTTCAGGATCCATCCTTTTTCTCTCGAGAACTATACCGTTGACAATTCTATCTTCCATGGTGGTCCTTCGAAGAACCGCTATCGTCTTATCAAAGTCGTACGAGCCATTATACAATGCATTCTTTCCAACAGATCTCAGGGCCGTAATCACAAGCATAGACAGCTTATGTCCGTCTAGCTTTGATGACAAAGATGTCTTGACTACCTGTTCTAGCGCAATCTCATTAAGAGAGATCTTCTTTGCTTCTTTTTCCAGCAACTGGCAAGCTTCTTTGACCCCGCCTTCTATTCCTTCGACAACTTTTGTTGGATGAACTCCAAGTTCCTTTACAAGCTTTTTGCCCTCCTTTATCATTTCCGCTGCCATGACTACAGCCGTTGTCGTTCCATCACCAACCAATTGCTCCTGTCTCTCTGCGATCTCTACAATCATTCTTGAAACTGGGTGTATTGCCCTCAGAGAAAGCAAAATTGTTACGCCATCATTTGATATATGTCTGTTCATTGCTTGATCTATCAGGAGCTTATCCAATCCCTTAGGACCCAAAGTTGTTCTTACAGTATCTGCGACTGCCATCACTGCATTGGAATTGGATTCCAAGGCGTTGAACTCTACGTTCTCTGCCATTGGTCTCCATACACCGTAATTAGGATTTGACATTAGATACCACCCTGTATTTTGTACATATAGACAAAAATAAAGTATATGATACTATCAAAAAAAAGAAAGGAGTTTAGCTTGTAGTTCTTTAGCCGCTCTACCTCTATCACTGCCTAAGCCATAAAGTACCTTTGTGCTAAAGAGAGTTCTTTTGCTGGATCGACAGTTGCAATTTTTCCATCCAAGGTTACCTCGTATGTCTCTGGATCTATTTTTATCTCTGGAGTCTTGTCGTTCCACATCATATCCTTCTTACTAATATTCCTGCAATCCTTCACTGGCAAAATCACTTTCTCAAGCCCGAGTTTTTGTGGTACATCTAGTCGCACGGCTGCCTTGGACGTAAATGTAAAGCAGGTCTTCTTAACTGCCTTTCCTAGTGCTCCAAACATTGGTCTGTAGAAGACTGGTTCAGGGGTTGGGAGTGAAGCATTGGGATCTCCCATTATTGACCATGTTATGAATCCTCCTTTGAACACCATCTTTGGTTTTGCAGGGAAGAATGTCTCCGGATACATCACAATGTCAGCGTATTTGCCAACTTCTAGCGAACCAAGATAGTCCGCTACACCATGTGTTATTGCGGGATTTATAGTCGTTTTTGCAATGTACCTTCTTGCTCTGAAATTATCATTATCTCCCGTTTCCTCTTTCAGTCTGCCCTTCATCTTCTTCATTTTGTCTGCCGTCTGCCAAGCACGAATTACAACTTCACCAATCCTACCCATCGCCTGGCTATCAGACGAATACATGCTCAGAACCCCCTCATCATGTAAAACATCTTCTCCAGCAATGGTTTCAGCTCTTATTCTGGACTCCGCAAAATGGACATCCTCGGCCACAGCGGGATTCAAATGGTGACAGAACATCAACATGTCCAAGTGTTCGTCTAATGTGTTTACTGTATATGGTCTAGTCGGGTTTGTTGAAGAAGGTAGTGCAAATTGTTCGCCGGCGATCTTCATGATATCAGGTGCGTGACCACCGCCTGCACCTTCAGTATGATAACTGTGCACTGTTCTTCCATCGATTGCATTTATCGTGTCCTCAACATACGCGCATTCATTAATGGAATCTGTATGAATGGCGACCTGAGTGTCGGTTGCATCCGCTGCCTTCAAAGATGCATCTAAAACTGCAGCTGTGGTTCCCCAGTCTTCATGATCTTTGAGACCACATGCCCCTGCTTCTATCTGTTCTATTAGAGGCGCCAAAGACGGATGAGAGTCATTGCCTTTTCCCAAGAAACCAAAGTTCATCGGTATATCCTCCACACTTTCCATCATTCTACTCATGTTAAAGACACCCGGAGTACAGGTAGTCGCACAAGTCCCATCCGCTGGACCAGTTCCGCCTCCTATCATATTGCAAATACCGCCACTGATTGCATCGACGGCTTGCTGCGGGGATATCATGTGTATGTGAGTGTCAAAGTGTCCTGGTGTGCAGATGGTATGCTCACCTGCCGTAGCTTCTGTGCATGCGGAAAAAACCATATTGCGATTCACTTTGTCCATCGTATAGGGATTACCTGCTTTACCAATTCCAGCAACTTTGCCATCTTTTATTCCGATGTCGGCTTTCACTATTCCGAGTACCGGATCGACAACAATGGCATTTGTTATTAGGAAGTCAAGAGCTCCATTTGCATTTGTAACGCCTGGTGTCTGTGCTAATCCATCTCTTAATGTCTTTCCTCCACCGAAGACACATTCATCCCCTGGCGTTATCAGGTCTTTCTCCACCTCTATGAGAAGGTCGGAGTCTCCAACCCTTACTTTGTCCCCGGTTGTTGCGCCATACAAATCAGTGTATTGCTTTCGGGTTAATTTAAGAACCATTTCTATCCCCTCTACTTATGCTCCCTTATAACCCTGCCTCTTGGCCTTATCATATGCCACATTCTTCACCACTGAGGAAGTCAAACCTCCCATTGTTAAAGCGTTGAATCCGTAAACAATCCGTGTGCCCCCTAATTCACAGAGCTCTACTTCTTTCGAATCTCCTGGTTCAAATCTTATTGAAGTTCCAGCCGGAATATTCAATCTGTAACCATATGCTTTATGCCTTGGGAAGTCTAGTGCTTTATTTACTTCAAAGAAGTGAGTATGCGAACCTATCTGACAAGGTCTGTCACCAGTGTTTTTGACAGTAACCTTTTCAGTCTTTCTATTTTCATTGCAGATGACTGGGTTTGGTGAGAGTATATATTCCCCTGGTATCAATTTGCTACTAGCCTCCTTTCCAGTTGGTTTTTTTTTGTAGCTTTAGTTTTTGTTTGTGTTCTTATTTTCGTTTTTGACTTACTAACCATTGATTTCATCACCTATTGAACCGGGTCATGCACGGTCACCAGTTTCGTGCCATCTGGAAATGTAACCTCTACTTGGACGGTGTGTATCATATCTTGTATCCCAGACATAACGTCAGCCTTCTTCAAAATTTCCCTCGCCGATTTCATTAGTCCGGCCACGCTCTTGCCTTCTCGAGCTCCTTCTACAACATGATTTGCTATGTATGCAATTGATTCAGGATAATTCAGTTTTATTCCCTTCTTTTTTCGTTCTTCTGCTATTTTTGCAGCTGTCCAAATCATCATCTTATCGATTTCTCTCGGTGCTAACATCAATTTCTCGTTTACCTCAAGCTATAGTAAAACCCTGAATTATTTAAACTTCAACATATTGAACCACATAAAGGTGATTTTCGTCAATTTTTAGTTTATATTCCTCCCACTGCTTTCGTTAATAAGAAGGTGCCGACGTCGGCTAAGTAATTATCCTAAAGCAGTTAGGTTTAATGGAAGTACAACACTCAACCAAAGACGCATTTCATCAAAACTTCCGTTCTTGCTCACTGGGATCGCAAAATTGTATGTTTTATTTGAGGTCTTGATTGTAAGAAAGTTTGCCTTTATCATAGTCCCGACCATATTGCGCACGGTCGTCTCTCTTCCTTTCCTCACAACAAATTCCTCTATGTCAGAATACCAAATGTAGAAATTGGAAAAACTTCTGGTTAAAACGGCTTCTGGAACAATCAGTGCTTGTTTTTTTGTATCGGATTGATTCAAAACGCTCCACTTTTTTGTCGTGAGCTTATACGGATATGGTGCGATTCCAGCAATATAACCTAAATCTGCAAACTTTCTGATAAAATTTTTCTTACTAACTATGATGCGAGTGGTGGTAAAGTCAAGAAAGCAGTTCTTCCCCCAACCGCCTTTATCTTCGGAACTCAATCTGAGAATGATCTCTTCCATATTATTCTTTTTGCACCATTCAATGAAAGCTCGAATTTTTTCAGGGTTGGACTTGTCTGATATTGCGTCCTTTGAGAATTTTAGAAACTGTTCAAACTCGATAGGTGTCAATCTATACGCAAATAAATTTTTTTGTTAATTCGTATGTAAAGATATATGCGATTAAAGCATTTAAAAAGAGCAGCAAGGATAGTGGAAAATAACTATTCTCAATCTACCCCCCAGGTGGTCGTGACCATCCAATTCCAGCTGGAATATGTGAGAAGCTAGATATTGCAAGCATGAATGTGAATGCTGTGAATACAAAAGGCCCGGTTAGAGCAGGGAGTCCCCACATTCCGAAAAATCTTTGAAGAGCTGGCATTACTACAACGGAGCAGGCAACTGTAGCGAGTACGGCCATAAGAAATGTCTGCCAGGTCAGGGGAAGAAAGCTGGTAAGAGCTATCATTACCAGTACCTGATTAAAACCATGCAACCCAATTCTTATCTCTGTTGTCGGCAATTTATTGAGAATTGCCAAGGCTGCCCCTATTCCGGAACCTATAAGTGCCATAACTCCAGCCAGATACAAAGGAGACAACGCATCCCATCCAGCGGTATATGCATTAGTCCACCACGGTCTCATTTGTGGAGAAGCTCCAGTAATGATAGGTGCGATTTCAAATGAGAGGGTAAGTCCTACTACCCAGAAGATACCTGTCTTCCAGTTCTCTACAAAAGTGACCTGCGATACACCCTTTAATGTAGCAATAATAAACTCCTTTGCTGTCCATTTAAATTGCTGAACGACCACCTGGACGGGGTTGCTGCTTCCTGAGATCAATTCCTCTTTTGCCTCTATCGGTGGAGCCGCCGGCCAAATCGCATGTCCATATCTCTTGCTAGCATACATCATGGCCCAAGTCGTAAAGATAAACGACGATGTAAAGCCTGGAATAGACCATCCGCCCCCGGATGGGCTTTGCACGAACATATTACCCATCAAATGTGAAAATGCCATCCATGTTACTGCCGTGATAGCTGCACCAAAAACCGACAGGAAGAAAGTAGATCTATTAGCAAGCACGAAAGGCCCGGACCAAAATGCCATACCAGTCAAAATTGAGTTGTAACCAAACAAACCGAATGTAACGAGTCCATAAGGGGCTCCAAAAAGGATAGCCATCCCAGCACCTATCATCCCTGACAATGCCATCATCGCACCAGCCGTTCGTGATGCCAAAATCACACCTGCGAGGATCAGAATTCCATTGATAGGAGAACTAAACAAAGGAACCTCAGATATGCCGTTGAACAAAGTGTAGAAAAAGTCTAATGCCGGATTTCCAGTAGAAAAATTTGCGGCTCCTGCTAATACATCGAGTCCAAGCATTTGTTGACATTTTACGGAAGTAAAATATATTGATTTTTGTACATAACTGAATTATATCGATGTATTGTTTGCTTCCAAACATCTAGTCGACATCGACTAATTTTTATCAGGTCACTACTCACATCTTCTCAAAAGGAATACAATGAATGGACTAATCCATCATAACGCCGTCTACAGGATAATCAAATGTCTTAGTGAGCTAGACTAGCACTCCGTACTATAGTGATATGTAGTCCTAATCTTACCACGATTTAGTGTCCTACAGACTCACGTCCTATTCAGTAAAACTACCGGTTTCGATGTTAATCTCAACACTTTGGCACTCACGTGACCTATTTCTGCTTCAGTGTTCCCTAGTCCCTTGCTGCCCATTACAATCATCTCAACATCCAGCCTTTGCGCTATTTCGGCTATCTTTGTTCCCGGATCCCCATGTTTTACAATTCGTTCGTACTCGCTCTTTTTTTCGGTCATGATTATACTCTTGAGCATT
>JBPYDU010000001.1:0-8386 GCA_051985995.1 Candidatus Nitrosopolaris sp. | reverse complement strand
TCTTGCGAATCCTGCCTAGGTATTCTGGGGAACCATTAAACAAATAAGGTTGGGTTACTATGGATAATCCAACCGCACCTGACCCTACCATATTGCTTGCGATGTCATTCAGACTGGGGGTTGCTAGCTTGCTTGTATCAAGAATCCTTCCTTTAGAAGGGGACTCAAATTTTATCTCTGTTATTAGTGGAGCATGCGGGCAGGAAAGAATCGATTTCCGAATACTTATCGACTCATGCCCACCATAATCATATTTTGTATTGTTATAGACACCTTCATCTATAGCCTTGTAAGAATTTTCAGCTAACTTATTCAAGTAGTGCTGCGTTTTCAGGAATTTGCTCATAGACTAAATTATAGTATTCGTCTAGCAGATAACTTCTTATTAACATTCCATTGCCCTCGCATCAATGACTCTGCGCTCATTCAGACTATTCAATAATCAAGGTTTCTTTGAGCTAAAGTACATCGAGAAATACGCACTACCAATAAAAAATATGTAATTAGAACCTAGCATACTTGAGGACGTGCAAGGGGTAAAATCAAAGTCCTTAATTTTAATCTGAAAAATACTTGATATAATATATATCTTGATTGGATCCTTATTTGTATCATCAATGGAGTTCGGAAGCCCAATATTTCGCGACAGATCAAAGTTGTCTCCAAGATACGTACCGTCTGAACTTCCACATAGAGAAAAGCAGATCGAACAAATTCAACATGTCCTAAGTGGATCTTATTCTGAACCTGACGAATTCCCCCTAAGTGTATTACAAATTATCGGTCCGGCGGGCATAGGAAAGACTTCTACGGTCCTCAAATCTTCGAAATTATTGGAAGAAGAATTCAGGAAGAATAGGCTCAAGCTTGTAACCGGGTATGTGAACCTAAAATTGCAGGGTGGCAACAAATATACTATTTACAGGCTCCTATTGGAGAGAGTAGCGCCAGAGTTACCTGCACAAGGTATGAGTGCTGAAGAAATGCTAAGATACTTGTTGCGTTACTTGCGTGAAAACAAAATATATGTGATTATCATTTTAGATGAAATTGATTACCTTATTAAAATTAGCAAAGATAGCAGCGGAATCATTTACGATCTAACTCGGCTTAACGAATTTGATCCTGACAAACCGTGTAACGTGAAGGGAGTCATATTTATTGCGAGAAGCACAGATTTCTATAGCAGACTTGACGATGCTGAATTGAGCACGCTCGGCAGAGTTCCAATGGAATTTACGATGTACTCTATCAACCAGGTAAGTGATATATTGGTCAGCAGATGCTCCGAAGCATTTAATGTAAACGCTATAGGGTCCGATATTATAGACGAAGTATCAAAGTTTACGACTTCTCACTCTGTCAATGGCGATATAAGGTACGCATTAGACCTTCTGCTATACGCAGGAAATCTTGCAGAATCCGGAGGAACAGGCAGAATCCTTTTAGATCAGATCCGAAAGGTACATGGCCAGATTCATCCCTCAATAACGACTCAAGATATCGAAGAGCTCCCGAAGAATCAAATACTTACACTAATAGCGCTAATTAGAGCACTTAGAACAAAGAAAAGACAATATGTCGACGTCAAAGAAATTCGTCTCCATGCTTCCGAGCTTGCAGAAGAATTTAGAATAAAAAAATTGGATGTCGAGGACCATCTTGATGATCTGAATGCCAAAAATATCATCGAAATCAAGTCGTTTAAAGAGATCGGAATGCATTCAAAATCCCTAAGTGAGCTAGAACCGATGTTGCAAAAACAGATGGCTCGGAGGAATGGTCACAGGAGTCGCAGTGGTGAGAAGGGGACTGAGTAGACTTAGTAGCAAGGAGATAATAGAGATCGGGCTAGGCAGCATAGGCAAGATAAAGATAATAAAAGCTTTATCAGAGGCTGGTAAAATGGCAACTATATATGGACTCCATAAGAAAACAAATTTGAAAAGAGAAGATATCAAACGCAATCTAGGCGATCTCATTGAAATTGATTGGGTAAGGGAAACGAAGCTAGCAAATGCCATGTATAGTGTAAACAGGGAAAATGAGTATGTGAATCATTTGGCGTCATTTTTTAGAGCTGTTGGGTATATTGGTCAGCCTGAAAGCTAAAAAGAAATCAGAAGAACATGCAAACACAACAAGAACAACCATTGCAATAATCGCCCTTCTTCGTTCGTGCCCAAAACGGCCATATTGCCTCTTCGAGGATGAGAATAGATAGACTCATCCGCCCATTACTGTCTCGGTCATTGATGCGTCAATAGGAAGAATCAGCAAATTCTTTTTAAACAAAGAATAAAAAGGTGATTCTACAAAATCTAATGTGCGGTCGAAGGCGAGAAATCTTAATCCAGGCGGTGATTATATTAATAACATTAGTAGCGCCGTTAAGAATAGCAGTTTCAATCGTAAGTTTATTTTCCTTACTGGCGGTGTCATGTCAGGCCTCGGCAAAGGCATTGTAGCTTCATCGACTGCAAAATTATTACAACTAGCTGGTTTCCGAGTTTCTTGCATAAAAATCGACCCATATGTCAATTATGATGCAGGGACAATGAATCCAATTGCGCACGGCGAGGTTTTTGTAACCGATGATGGGGGAGAGTGTGATATGGACGTGGGCAATTATGAGCGATTTCTCGATCTTGCCCTGACAAGAGAACACAGCCTTACAACGGGAAGGGTATATTCAGGCGTAATTCAGGCTGAAAGAGAAGGTAAGTACCTTGGCCAATGCGTTCAAATTATTCCACACGTTACCGACGCCATAAAAAGCCAATTACGAAAAATTGCTGCGAAGGAAGACTTGGACGTGACAGTAGTGGAGTGCGGAGGTACGGTGGGCGATATAGAAAGCCTCCCTTTTCTTGAAGCATTTCGGCAGATGGAGTTAGAAGGTGGAGAATCTAATACATTATTCATACACGTGACGCTTGCACCAGTACTTGATGTTGTGGGCGAACAAAAGACCAAACCTACTCAGCATAGCGTCCAAGAGCTGCGAAGAATCGGGATTCAACCTGATATTCTGGCTATTAGATGCAAGACTCCCCTAACATCGGAGGCCAGACACAAAATATCACTGTTTGGTAGCGTAAATCAGGATTGCGTCATTTCGTGTCATGATACTCCATCAATCTACAAGGTGCCAGAGGTTCTGGCGAACCAGGGAATGATCAAAGTTATTCGCAAGAAATTGTTGTTAAGGAATTGCTCTCCTAAATGGGGAGAATGGAAATCGATTGCAAAATCTTTCTATGCTTCTACAGGTTGCCTGAAGATCGCAATTGTCGGAAAATATGTCTCACTGCCTGATAGCTACGTCAGCGTCTACCACGCTCTATCACATGCCGCGGCGCACATAGGAAAAAAGGTGGACTTAGAGTGGATCGAATCAGAAAAATTTGAAAACGGCCAGAGTGATCATCCCATTGATGAAGGCGGAACCAGCTATGGCTTCGGCCACAAGAAAATCAAAAACACCAACAACAACAACCTATCATATCTTGACGGATTTGATGGTATATTGATTCCTGGTGGATTTGGGAAGAGGGGGAGCGAGGGCATAATTAAGGCAGCAAATTATGCTAGAGTCCAGAATATTCCGTACCTCGGGATTTGTTTTGGATTTCAGCTGGCTATTGTGGGTTTTGGAAGATACGCATGCGGTTTAGAAAGAGCCAATTCTACGGAACTAGATTCCAATACAAAAGACCCCGTTGTTGAGTTCATGCCTGAACAAATAACAACTCATGATGCAGGAGGATCGATGAGGCTTGGCAGCCACGAAATAACCATTCTTTCAAATACAAATGCGGAAAGGATCTATAAAACCAACACAATATACAGGAGACACAGACATAGATATGAATTTAATCAGAATTATCGCAAGGTATTAGAAAAAAGAGGTATAGTTTTTTCAGGTCATTCAGACGACGGACAGAGGACGGAAATTCTAGAGATCCCAGGGCACAAATTCTACTATGCGGTGCAGTATCACTCGGAATTTAATAGCAGGCCCGGAAATCCAGAGCAAGCTTTTGAGGCATTCGTCAGGGCTTCATCGGCTTCATCCGATTATGCTGCCGGTGTGATCAGATCCTGAGCTCATAAATTCTTTGGCGTGCATCCCGTAGTGAAGTTTTTCTCTTCACGTAGCCTCTGCCGAGCAGATGGCTGAGAGAAAGTCTTACAGTCCTTTCTGGGAGCAGAGTTCTGCTAGTCAGATCCTTCTGACTCAGGGCCCCTTCATATTCTAGAGTTTTCAAAATAAGTTTCGCACTGGGTGGCATGCTCAACAAGTCCTCTGCCAACTTGACTTTTTTTGTAATAAGTGATATTGCTGCAGAATCTGACATTAATCTGGCAAATCTGGCAGGAAATTGGTGTTTATAACACTCAAGCTCTCTGCGTATAGCAAATCGGGAACCGCCATCCAACACAACTTCGCAATGGTATCTGCTCATGATATTAGAAATTTTCAATAAAGTCTCATATGGAACTACTAGGGGACGACGTGTATTATCCACAGAATTTACTGATACTACAATGAATACGCGTGACTTCTGTAGAACCATAGGGCCACCGGCAGACATTGAGTACGCTGTTGAGCCGGTGGGGGTAGCTATTATTACACCATCACTACTATCATGCCAAACATCCTTATTGTCTATGCTAAGAACATGTTCCATAAGGATTGCACTTTTACTAGAGAATACAGCCACGTCATTGAGAACAGGCTCAACCTCCCTACCATCAACTTTAACAGCTAGTCGAAATACTTCGTCGACTTCGTAGTCACCTTTCTTTAATCTCAATGCGACGGATTCCAAATCTCTAACATCTAACTGGGCTAGAAATCCCGTCGAATCTGATTCGTATACCCCTAATACTGGTGCTGAATCGGTTACGACTTTATGAAAGTAATCAAGAATTCCCCTATCACCACCAGCTGCTAACACGAGGTCGACCTCGTTTGCTAATTTGTGGTTGGAATCTTTCATCATCTCCATACTAATATTCAGCGATTCTAGCGTCTCCTTGATCTGAGATAGTAAGGCGTTATCTCTGGAATCTGCTGCTGAGATCGCGATTTTCATGTCTGGCCTAGCGCCTCCTTATGTACTAATGGCATAATCTATTTTAAATGTAAGCTTCATAAATTACACCCTCTGGAACGAGATAGTATTGTAGTAATAGGCAGCACTTTGTTCGATTTTTGATTTTGATGGAATCTTATCCAATCCTATCTTCCTCGTTTCGAGTGCGGCACGCAATGCCCCGGCTCCAAAGGAAAAGGCCCATAGGGGATCGTTCTCTTTTAGGTATGCGCAACAAAATGCTGAACACAGAATATCACCAACACCAGTGGAATCTGGCGAATCAATATCTTTGAGTGTTATCCAATAGTGCATCCCGCTAGATAAGAAATGTATAATACGATATTCTGTAGATATAACAAACTTTATCCCAGTTCTGGACTGTAGGTACTGCATTGCCGCAAGTCCTTCGAGGCCACCCGTGAGGACTGTTAGCTCCGTTTTGCCTGCTTTTATTGCACTTACCCCTGATAGGTCCAAAGATAATTTATTTGCTGGGGTGACTTCACATGATGGAGTAAGGATTCGAGTATAGCCCTGTGGGTCGACCATAACGAAACCTCTTTTGCCTCCGTGTTGAATTATCGCTCTGAGTACTTCTTCAGGCACTTCATCTACTACAGGACTTACGAGCCAACCTTCAGTCTCTATTTTTTCTATATCAGCTATAGTGATCGGTGCGCATTTTGAAGCCAAAAACAAGCTTCGTATTTTATCATTATCGCTCTTTGATTTGATCCTAAATCTTGTCGTAGCACGATCGTGGCTCAAATGGCAGTCCGTTAGTACAATTCCTTCGCTATACAGCGTGCGTCTGTACGTTGGGGAGAAGTCTGTTCCAATTCTCGTCGCCAGACTGACGTCGAAACTAAAGCGTCGCGCAGTTAGAGCGCAGTAGCATGCCGGACCTCCAAGGCTTTCTGTCACGATCCCTTCCCTATCTTGAATCGAATCCAATACAATGTTGGAGGCCACTGCGAGTTTCATACTCGCCTTACGAAACTTTCCTTTAAAAAATCATACTTAAACGTGGAAGCAGAAAGTGCGTTTATGGCGACTTATATATTTTGCATCTATGTTTGGAATTTTAGAAACGTAATTCACGTCCTATGAGGACTTGTTAGACGTTCAAGATGACTGAACTGGCAGACAGATAAATTAAATAATGCTATTGCCATATTCACCTGTGCCCTTGAGCAACAACGAGTGCCACGACGAGAGCTCGCTATTGCACAGATTGGAATATCAAGTATTAAAATCAATAAAGGTCAAGGCAAAAACTGAGAAGACGATCGCTAAGCAGTTAGACATCAACGTTTCAATCATTTCTCAGATAATAACGGGTCTAATGATAAAAGGCTTTGTAGAAAGGACGACGCAGAGACGAATGCTGTTTAATTCTGCAGAGTACTTTTCGACCACGATTGAAGGACTTCTAGTGTTCGAAGCAAATACTACTGGCAATATGCTTCCATGGAGTGGGGTTCTTACGGTATGGAAGGAAATGGCGAATAACATGGCGATCCATCTTGCACGTCAATCGCTAGCTCTTAGATTGGGTATAGGAGCATTGAAGACAACATACAGACTAGTCAAATTCACCTTAAAATGATCAGTTAGAACACATACGATAATCGCATTTCCTGTAAACTTATTTACCTGTCCTTTTATTCCACTACGTGGTAGATTTAATCTATGGTCGTGGTCTGACTGATCTTCTTCGCGAAATGCCCTTCTATATTAGTATATTTACAAAGTATGCTAGCATCAAACTTTTTAATGCAAAACCTCCGATGTACGGGTCTGTAGACATCATCAATGTGTGCAACCTGCATTGTACGCATTGTTATTGGTGGCTGAATAGGAAGAATAACAACAATGATTTGAGCGCTGAAGAATGGAGAGAAATAATTAGGAAGACTTTCAAAAAACATCGCCTCTTCGTTGTGACGCTAGTAGGTGGTGAGCCAACTCTGCGTCCCGATATTATTCAAGTTTTCTGCGAGGAGATGCCTAAACGCGTTTGCGTGGTCACCAATGGAACATATCCACTAAAGAGATTTGAAAATCTTTACTTTTATTGGATATCTATGGATGGGA
Source organism: Candidatus Nitrosopolaris sp. (assembly GCA_051985995.1). GTDB lineage: Archaea > Thermoproteota > Nitrososphaeria > Nitrososphaerales > Nitrososphaeraceae > Nitrosopolaris. The sequence continues at coordinate 1,184 of JBPYDU010000001.1, read as the reverse complement.
CGGAGAAAGTACATGACAGTATTAGAGGAGAGGGTTCATATTCGAAAACTAAACAGAATATTTTAGATTATATCGCAACAAGTCCTGATCACCGAAGAGGAAAACCAATCTGGAAAGACATTTGGATCACGATGACTATTAATTCACTAAACTATGCCTCAGTTGAAGATTTGGTACAGGAGTGGATAGGCAAAGTAAATAAGATAGGCTTTCAATTTCACACTCCTTTTATTAAAGGTGACCCCCTCTGGTTGCCATTTGGGGAGAATCGTAGCAAAGTCGTCGACAAACTTATAGCACTAAAAGAGAAATATCCGGACTTTGTGATCAATGGTGTCAAACAACTATTATTAATGAAAGGTAACTGGGGCGGGGTGGGTACTACCCCTGTTCAATGTCCATCTTGGGCCATTATATCGTTAGATCACATGGGAAGAGTGAAGCAGCCTTGCTGTATAGGTAGCGCGGACGGTGACGCGTTAAAGCCCATATGTGAAGATTGCGGCCTTGGCTGCTATTCAGTACTTGTGGCTCAGGGCATTAAGGGTGCCTGAGCCAATGTATATTTTTGGTTGCTTTTTGCCTTTTTGAAAATTAATGACATGTGATCGTTCGGGACGTTTAGTTGAGTTCTGTAATTTTAGTCGGACTACGCTCCGATCAGCGCTTCCAGATGTCAAGCAAGCTTCATTTATCATTCGGTTCACGGCAGCGACCGATTTGAAGCCTCATCATTACATCCTGAGGCTCCGGGGACACAAAGCCGTGCCGTGTCCTCTTTGTTTTATCTTATCTAATCCTTATCTCTGCCTTATTGTCTGTCACCAAAACACACACCATTAGCCGCCAGAGCGTGTCACATGGCAATCTATTAAGGCGTCTCGGATTAGATAGGTTTGGACCCTTGCCAGGAGTAGAAACAATTTATTATTACCGCTACGGAGGAGCTAGCTGGATTGGGAAAGAGATTGCGGACGCGCCCTGGCCATCTTGAGAACTACAACAGCAATAATAGAAGCAGAACAGCAGCCCACATCCCTAACGAGTTGCTGGAATTTGTCCGGCGCGATACGTATTCATTACTCGTTAAGGGGATTGCAGGCACGGGTAAAACTACACTCTCGCTTACAATTCTTAGGACCTTAAAGATCAAAAACAACTTTTTTTATATTTCTACTAGGCTA